>JAGLDB010000015.1 GCA_023145935.1 Candidatus Sabulitectum sp.
TGTGAGCCGCTCACCGCAGACTCTATGGCCGAGTTTCCCAGACCCCGATGTCTGTATATGTTTTCCAGAACAACGATAGAGTTGTCAACCAGCATACCCACAGCAAGAGCAAGCCCTGCCAGGGAAATCATATTCAGATCCACATCGAAGAAGTGCATTGCAGCGAAAGTAACAACAATTGAAATTGGAATTGCTGATCCGGCAATAGCTGCACCCCTGGGAGAACGAAGGAAGAACAGAAGAACCAGGAACGCAAGAATTGTGGCAGTTACTGCAGTGGTGGCAAGGTTGCCTATGGACTGTGTGATGAATGTGGACTGGTCGTACATTACATAAGGGACAACCTGCCCCTCATATTCTTCGGCTATTTTATCAAGTTCATCCTGTACAGTCTGGCAGACATTCACGGTGTTGGCATCACTCCGCCTCTGGATATAGACAAACAGCGACGGAGTCTGGTTCATTCTGATAAGTTCGTAGACTTCAGCTTCCCCGTCTATAACCTCTGCCACATCCCGGAGAAGAATTGCTCCATTCTGATTGTTTCCAACAACCAGTTGTTCAAGATCCGCAAGAGAGGTTACGCTTGCTTCAACTCTGATGTTGATTTGTTCTCCACCGGAATCAAGATTGCCTGCGGGTTTGTCATTTCTAACTCTGGCAAGGGCACCTACAACCTGGCTTATTGTTAGTCCGACTCCCTGAAGCTTTGCGGGATCAACCTCTACCTGTATCTCCCGTATCAGTCCCCCTGCAACATTTACCGATCCAACGCCTTCCTGCCTGGCCAGCCTTGGTTCAATTTCGTCTTCGATCAGTTTGCGCAGTGCAAAATCATCCAGGACAGGGCTGGACAGCCCGATAAACAGAATGGGCTGCATGGCAGGGTCCAAAGCGAGAACCATGGGGTCGGAGCAATCTTCCGGAAGAGCACTTCCATAAAGGTCCAGTTGTCGTCTGATGTCTGTTTCTGCCGTTTGAAGGCTGTGTCCCCATTGAAACTCGGCCATAATCACACTGGAGCCATTCGAGGAAATTGAGCTGACCTCTTTAACATTTTCTACTCTGGAAACAGCTTCTTCCAGATACTTTGTAACAAGGTTCTCCATTTCCTCCGGGCCTGCTCCCTGCATTGTGCTGGCAACAATAACCATGGGGAATTCTAGTTTTGGGAAAAGGTCGATTCCCAGTTTGGAAAGGCCAAAGAAGCCCACACCAATGATGAATATGAAAACCATCATAAATGTAATCCTTCTTCTTACAGATAAGCTGGAGAGACTCATCAGTTCACCACCTCGACAGGGCCGTCCTGGATTACACTGTTCTGTCCAAGAACGATAATCTGGTCTCCGGCTTCAATTCCGGAAGTGATCTGTATATTGCCTTTGCTTATCAGTCCAGTTGTAATATCTCTCAGATCCGCTCGCTCATTCACAACTACGGCAACCTGGTAACCAGTCCTGGTTCGCCTTAGAACATTGATGGGTAGAACCATTGTTTCTGTAATGGATTCAGTTACAATGGAAACACGGCCGGATAAGCCCGGGCGCAGCAGATTTTCGGTGTCGTTAAAGTGAACCTCAGCAGCAACCTGCCCGCTTACAGGGTCAACAGTGGGTGAAACAGCCGTCACAACACCGGGTATGGATTGCTGATCTATGGCGGATACTGTTACGTAAGCAGGCTGCCCTGGCTCAAGGCTGAAAATTGCAGATTCAGGCAGCAGAACTCTTGCCACCACTCCTCCGTTACCTGATAGGGAAAGAAGTGGGTTTGAGCCACTCATGTTTCCAGCTCTTGCCCATACACGACCTACTCTTCCAGAGAAAGGAGCAACTATCCATGCATTGTCTCTTGTGGTTCTTGCCTGGGTATATCCGGCATAGGCTTGATTTAACTGGGCCTCCGCTGCTTCAAGAGCAACACCAATTCCATCCAGCTCCTGTGCGCTGAGAGCTCCTGCGTCATAAAGGGTCTGCATTCTTGCGTAGTTTGCTCTTGCGTTCTCGGCATTTGCCCTTGCGGCACTTACGGAAGCAAGAGCAGCCGAAGTTCCTGCGTTAACCTGCTGATCAGTATCCATTTTTACCAGTCTTGTTCCTGCCTCAATGATGTCTCCTTCTGAAACAAGAACCTCTTCAACTGTGCCTGGTATTGAAGCAAAGACAAGAGCTTCCTGAGAGCCTTCAAGTCTCGTATTGGCATAAACTTCAGAAGATATAGTCGAGGGTTCCATTTCTTGAACACGGACCCTGACAATTCTCTCTGTCTCTTCTTCTCCCGGCCCGCAGGCCATGGCAATTAGTACAGGAAGAATTAAGGCAATCCTTTTCATTGGTTTATCTCCTTCAACTCAAGGTCCAGGCTCAGAATTCCCAATGCCCTGGCCAGACCAGTTTCGGCTGTTTTCAGAGAATAGAGTGCTGATGCATAATTTGTTCGTGCCTGGGTAAGGGCCAGAAACGCCCCGTCCATATCAAGTCTTGTGATAATGCCTGCTTCGTATGAGACTCTTGCGATCTCTGAGCCTTCAATTGCCTGCTGAACAGTAGATTCTGCAGCGCCAACGGTTTCCCTTGCCTGGTGCAGAGAATTCCAGGTCGCCGTGAGCTGAAGTGAAGTATAGTTTTCCATATCACTTGCTCTTGCGTGGGAAGCCAGCCTGTCTGCACGAGCAGACTGGTAGTTGCTGAAATCATTTATTCCATGAAAAATGGGTATCTGCACAACTGCAGAGGTGCTCCAGCTTCTAGAGTAGTCATCGCTGTTTATCTGCCAGATATCGTCAACGCCTGCTTGAAATCCATAACTGGTGGAAAAAATCAGCTGTGGAGCAAAACTTGCGGCAGAAAGATCGACCTGGGCGTCTGCCAGCTTCCGAATTTCCTCAGCTGAAGCTAAAGTAGTACTGTTTTGCCCCATAATAAGCTGAGCCTCTTCAAAGGAGTCAGGTAGAGGAACTGGAAATGGGTCAGTGAGCTCGCCTTCAATTAATGCCGTATGACTCTGGTTGAACCCCATACTTACCGCAAATGCAGCACGAGAGTTTTCAACTCCGGCTACTGCAGCAATGGAATCGGGTCTTCGGTTTTCATAGGCAACCTGACTTTGAAGCAGTTCAAATCTGCTGATGGTTCCAACCTCGAATCTTTGTTCCGCAAGAACGAAACCTTCACGGGCAATGTTCATTGCTTCGGTTGTTACATCTGACATCATCTCGGCCATGAGCACGCCGTAAAAGGAGGAAATAACGTTTGAAACGGCATCCTGTTCGGCTCCAGAGAGAGTGATCTCAGAGAGGTTCAAGGCAGTTGAAGTCATGGAAGCCCCAACAGGGCCCTGTAGAACAATTGGCAGACTGGCGGTAATACCGTATCTGGAAGACCATTCAGACCCCATTGGGATCGATCCCATACCGGGGATAGTCATCTCCTGAATATCATGGCTTTTCTGGTATGAAAGAGAGAAGTCCACCTGGGGAAGGAACCATGTATGGGCAGCATTTCTGCTCCATCTGGTGCTTTCCACTTCATTGCGCGCTGCTGCCACATCACCTCTCTGCTCCATTGCAGTGGCTATGGCTTCTTCCAGTGTGAATGCCGAAGCCTGCAGGCAAATAAGCAGGACAGGCATAATTAGTACTGTCAGTTTTGTCATTTCAAGACCTCTTTCCTGTTCCAATTCCGTCAAATACCAGCCTTGTAAGCATATCAGTAAAGTCGACTGGAGTTACAGAGTCAAAAAACTGTTTACCATGTACTCTCACTGCACCATCCAGAAGAGAGTTGACAAGGGCCATTATCAGGTGTAGCTCAGCATCTTTTCTAATTTCTCCAAGCTTGACCGCTTGATTAAAAATAGGCTGAAGGTTGTTAAATATTGCTACGATTCTGGATCTGGATTCTGCCCCGCCAATAGTTTTACCGGTAACCATGATTCTTACTGCATTTGAAAGCTCTGGTCTAGTGACGAGTTGATCAATACGGGCTCTGACAATTCTTTGCAGAAGTTCTCGAAATGAAATATTAGGCTCAAGACAGTCTTGAAGCATTTTCTGAAGGGAGTCTGCAGTATACTCGACAAGTTGCTGGTAGAAGCCTAGTTTGCTCCCGAAATAGTAGTAAACCATCGGTTTGGTAACTCCTGCTTTTGCGGCAACATCGTCCATTGAAATTTTTTCAACTGGTTTGTTCATGAGCAGCGTGAGACCGGCGTCAAGTAACTGTTCTCTTTTTGCTCTTTTTTTAGGCATAAATTTTCCTTACTTACGAGTAAGTAAAATATATTGAGAAATTCATAATAGTCAATAGCTGTCTTTTATTGCCGATACGTAAGACTCGAATTTTCCAGTGATTTACGGGAACTTTTGAACCCCTTTCGTGTTCCCATGAATGTTGTTAGATTTCTACTTCGGTTTTCAATATATTTTTTTAGACGACGATTCTATTTTTCAAAAGAAAGGTTTGGTACGATGTTGTTTTTGCAAGTTGCAATGGTTCTTATGTCTGTTCAGGCAACAGAACTTTCTTTCTCTATAGACCCTGCCGCAGTGGAGCTTACAACCTTCCGTGGTGAAGAGGTTCTTTATATTCCAGGTGGAGCTTCCCCATTTGTGGATGGAGAGCCAGGTCTTCCTGGAATGGGATACTCCATGGTTATTCCTCAGGGAACATATCTTGAGAGTGTTGAAGTGGAAGTACTGTCAAGAATAGATCTTCCAGGTATTCACAATATCGCACCTGTTCTTTCCGTTCCACTGAATCAGCAGATTCCAGTGGTTATTCCTCATTCCGTCAGTTATTCAAGAGGAGCATTTCCCTCCGTCTCAATTCACGATGTTAATACAGGCAACAAGACGGGTTTCAGAGTTGCTTCTTTCACATATGTTCCTTTCACATGGGATCCTGCAACGGGAATCATCTCTCTGGTAACCAGCGCAACACTTACCCCGGTAGTGGTACCAGCTACAGATGCTCCTGAGCTTGCCCTTTCGGATCTCCAGGTAAGAACAGCTATTTCAGCTCTTGAATCTGTTGTACAGAATCCGGAGATGCTTGAGGTTTATGCTCCAGAGATCGTCAGCGGTGTTGATGGAGCGCCATGGGTTATCATTGCAGACGAAGCACTTCAGACAACTCTTCAGCCCTTGATCGATCTTCGTGCAACGACTCACGGTTCACAGTTTGTTACTACACAGTGGATCTATGATAATTTCACAGGTCGTGATACCCAGGAAAAGATCAGAAATTACCTCATCAATGGTTATGAGAACCAGGGACTTGTGTATGCTCTTATAGTTGGTGATTTCGGTGAAACCACAAGAATTTCCAGCCTGCAGATAGGCGGTAATATTCTTAACGCAACTGCTGATCTATATTTCGCCGATCTCGATGGAACGTGGGACGGCGATAACGACAACAAATTCGGCGAACTGAGCGATGGACTTGACTATTACACAGACCTTTACGTTGGAAGATACAGCACAGATGTGCCTTCTCGTCTTGCTGTAATGGTTAACAGAACAGTTGCCTACGAGACCACAGCACCTTCTGGTGACTGGCAGACTACTGCTCTTCTGGCAGGTGCCCAACTTTGGCCCCCATATTCAGGAGCAAAAGTATGCGATTCTATTTCAGTAAGAATTCCTGCTTCCTGGACTGAATACAAACTGTACGAAACGGCTTCCGGCCACCCCAATAACCAGATTGACATTCTGAATGATGGAGTTTCCTACTGTTCACCTAATGGACACGGATTCTATGCGGGAATCTACTGGCTGGAGCATCCACCCACGGACTTGATTTCCGCAGGAAACTACACAGGGCTTACCAACGATGCTATTCCCCCTGTGTTCCATTCGATAGCTTGCCTTGCAGGCAGCATTCAGAATATTGCCTCTATTGCAGAAAGACTCATGTTCAGGGCACAGGGTGGCGGAGTTGCAGTTATGTTCAACTCCGATAACGGATGGGGTTCTCCTCCAAACTTCGGTGCCAGCGAGTGGCTTGAGCTTTACTTCGCAGAAGTTCTTTTTGTTGATGAGCAGTATGAGATCGGTGTTACCCACGGTGTTTCCAAAGACGAGTTCAAGGCTAATGTAAGTGTTTCCATGCAGACATGGGTGCTTCAGGAGAACAACCTTCTTGGTGACCCTGCACTTCAGTTTATTGCCGGTCAGATGGGTATTGAAGAGGGAGAAGGAAGTCCTTCAGTTGCTGCACCTGCAATTTTTGCCCCAAGCCCTAACCCGGTAAGTGGTACATGCGCTGTGAACTTCACAATGCCGGCTTCAGGTACTGCTACCATTGCAGTTTATGATATCACAGGTAGAATTGCTGCAACGGTTCATCAGGGTATTCTTGGTGCAGGACAGGGAAGCCTCAGCTTTGACGCCTCCAGTCTTCCTTCCGGTTGTTACAGCCTTGTTATTAATTCAGAAACAGGATCTGCCTCCACACAGATGCTTGTTCTTCGCTAAATCGTATAAAGCGGTAAAATAGTGGAATAATAAGGCCTCCCGAGAAATCGGGAGGCCTTACTCAATGAATTTGGTTTTCACAAAGGTTTGCTGGAGAGAGAGGATCATATGACTTTATTCATCAGTATATTGTTGGCTTTCGTTTCTGTTCATTCAGAAGACCTGTACTTTTTCATTGAGCCCGAAGATGTAAGTTTCATTCCATTTCGTGGTGAAGAAAGTGTTTACATCCCCGGAGGGGCATCCCCGTTTGCCGAAGGAGAGCCAGGTCTTCCGGGAATAGGATATTCCATGGTTATTCCCCAGGGAACATATCTTGAGAGTATTCAGGTAGAGGTGCTTTCGGAGGTGGATCTTCCCGGGATCATTAGTGTTGCTCCTGTTATTACGGTTCCTCTGAACCAGCCGATTCCGGCTTATATTCCACATTCTGTGAGCTATTCACTTGGAGCATTTCCGTTAGATGCAGTTCAGGATATCAGCACAGGTAACAAAACAGGTTTCAGGATAGCTTCCTTTTCTTATGTTCCATTCGTCTGGAATCCCCTTACAGGAAAGCTTTCGCTTGTTATCAGTGCCAGACTTACACCGGTAATGGCTTCAGCCACAGATGTACAACAGCATACACTCTCCGAAACTCAGTTGAGAACAGCGATTTCTGCTCTTGGGTCTGTTGTTCAGAACCCTGAAATGCTTGAAACATATGCCCCTGAAGTTACTGATGTTGTTGATGGTGTCCCCTGGGTTGTAATTGCAGACTCAGTACATGAATCAACCATTCAGCCACTCGTTGACCTGAGAGCAGTGACACATGGATCAGCTTTCGTCTCAACCCAGTGGATCTATGATAACTATGATGGTTACGATACCCAGGAGCAGATCAGGAATTACCTGATTGATGCTTACCAGAATCAGGGCCTGGTCTATGCCCTGATTGTGGGAGATTATGGTGAGACTACTAGGATTTCCAGCCTGAGCATTGGTGGAAATATCATGGATACTGTAGCAGACCTCTATTTCAGCGATCTGGATGGCAGTTGGGATCTTGATGGAGATCACCTGTATGGTGAGTACAGCGATGGCCTTGATTACTACTCGGACATTTATGTGGGAAGATTCAGCACGGATGTTCCTGCCCGCCTTGTAACCATGGTGAGCAAGGCTGTTGCATACGAGACAGATCCACTGCCAGGCAGCTGGCAGACCACTGCCCTGCTTGCCGGAGCCGGCTTGTGGGTGGATGACCCTCCGGGGTACTGGGGATCATTCGTCTGTGATTCTATTGATTCCAGAATACCGGAGTCCTGGACAGTGCATAAATTGTATGAAGACTATTCTTCTCACCCTAACAATCAGATCGATCTGTATAATCAGGGTGTTTCATACAGCAGTCTTAATGGACACGGGAATCCAGGGGGCGTGTACTGGTATTTTGATCCTCCCACAGAAATTGTTACAACATCAAACTACTACGATATGAGTAACTTCGGGATGCCTGTTGTCTTTCACTCTATGGCCTGCCACCCGGGACATCTTCAGAATATTGCCTGCATTGCAGAGCGGTTGATGATCTGGCCTGACGGCGGTGCGGTTGCTGTAATGTTCAACTCGCACTGGGGTATTGGTACTCCCCCTGCATTTGGCCCCAGTGAATGGCTTGAGCTGTTTTTCGCAGAGGTTCTTTTACAGGATGAGCAGTATGAGATAGGGGTTGCGCACGCGGTTTCCAAGGATGAATTCAAGGCAAATGTAAGTATTGCCATGCAGAACTGGATTCTTCAGGAAAACAATCTTCTGGGAGATCCTGCCCTAAGATTTATTGCAGGGCAGATGGGAATTGAAGAGGGCGAAGGGAACTCTTCAGTTGCCAGTCCCATAATTCATTTCCTTAGCCCCAACCCGGTAAGCGGTACTTGTGCAGTGAGCTTTACAATGCCAGCTACCAGTATGGCTACTATTGCTGTTTATGATGTGTCCGGTAGAATTGTTGCAACAGTACATCAGGGTATTCTTGGTGCAGGGCAGGGAAGCCTCAGCTTTGATGCCTCCAGTCTGCCTTCAGGGTGTTACAGTGTTGTGATAAATTCAGAAACAGGTTCTGCTTTTTCACAGATGCTTGTTCTCCACTGAAATATGCTTAGCAAGAGCATTCTTTACGGGATTGGATAGCAGCGATTTTTATTAAGAAAAGTTAATCGGAATAGATATTACTCCGCTCTAAAACCCGTTGGTGCTGGTTTTTTCAGGACGCTCCAGCTCAATCCTCTCTTCATCCGGTCTGATCAATTCTTCAATATAGAATCCTGCAGGCAGACCAAAACCTCTTGAGGGAAGAGCGGTGTACTTCTTGTCTTTTCTGGACGGATTGCAGAGAATATAAAATGGTATTCCATCCCGCTGGGCAGCACGAACTGCGGCTTCTGTGATCTCTGGTAGATCTGCAAAGTACATTTCACTCTCCTTCCCCCAATAAATACAAAAAAGGGAAGGTTTGCGAAACCCTCCCTTTTTTTGTCCGCTTCTACCTATGGGGGTGTACGCCCATATTTGCACCGCTGCGACCGCTGCGACCGCTTTGACCACGGTTGCCCATTCCCATATTCATGGAACCGGGATTAAATTCAGCCAGGGCAGCAAGCTGTTCCGGGGTCAGAACATCATGAATGTCCACAAGGGCTTCGGCAATTATGCTGTTTGCGTCTTCCATTGCTTCAATTCTCTGATTAAGAAGATTCTCTAATTCAGAAACAGATAGACTGCTTGAGGAAAATAGTTCCAGGAAGTCTTCTCTTTGACTGCCGGGGTCTTCTGTTCCCCTGAGGTTTGCCATAGATTCACGGGTGTCTTCCATTATGTCGCTAATGGCCTCTCTCTGGTCATCTGTAAGATCAAGCATCCTCATCATCGGCAGCATTCTCTGGAAAAAATCACCTTCAGTTCCACTATGGCTCTGGTTGTTACCCATTGGTCTTCCCTGCATTCCTCCAGGCTGGGCAACTGCTGATCCAGCAAGCAGCACTATGGCTGCAAGCATTGCTATTATTGTGATTCCCTTTTTCATCTCATTTTCCTTTCGTGGTTGGTTGTTTTGAGTACAAACGTATAATGAGAGCTGGTCGGGACGGAACAGTTAATGCAGTGTAACGGAATGTAACAGAAAAGGGGAGCCGCCAGGCTCCCCTTTGTTCTCTGTCTACTTCAGTGGCTTAAAAAGAAGCATTGGCTCCAATTGCCAGGAAGAATGCTTTCTTGTCAAAAGTTTCTCCGGTATAGATTCCCACGCTTTCGCCCTTGTTGGAGAATGTTGCTCCTCCGGCTATGGTGAAATCCATGATTTCATTTGCCTGCCAGTTAACTCCTCCTGAGAGAAGACCGACATTCAAGTTGTATTCAAGATCGGTATAAGTGGAATCACAACCGCCATAGTTGGAATAGCTGTACCCCAGTGCACCGGAAAAGGCATTATTGAACTGGTAACGACCGCTTATGTTTGCCTCCCAGCCATCTTCGTATGCGTCAGCTATGCCGTCGTCCTCTCCCTGATCGGCAGCTTTAAGGAAGTAGTAATTAGCGGAGCAGCCTAGTCTGAGTTTGTTAGTAGCCATCATTTCAACACCAATGGCAGCTACTGCAGGAAGGTCTCGCCTCTGCTTTGCTCCGTCGGCAAGGTATGGCATCAATTCATCCCATGTTGAAGCTACATTTGCAGTGGCTTCAAAATCAAGAGCTGTTGCGGTCTCGTATCTGGCAGCAAGGTTGATCCGACTGGAGGGTTTGTAATCAATGCTGATCAAGCCAGACATCCCAGCTGCATCTCTGTCAACATCCAGCTCGGCAGATGTAGTGCCAACAGGAAGACCTGTTGCCATATCCACTACAGTAAAAGTTCCCTGGCCCTTATAGTTTCGGTGTCCGGATGTGTATCTGCCGGAAACTGCTGCACTGAACTTTTCATTAAAAGCGTAGGCAATACCGGCAATTCCTCTCATGTAAAAAGAGGTACCTTCCATGGATCCTTCGTTAAGAATGGCAATATGGGTCGGTCCATATTGAGCCTGCACTAGTGCTGTCTGCAGCAGAGGCATAATGAAAAGGCCATCTGCGTACTCTACACTTCCACCACCTGCAGGTATGGAAAAGCCACCAAATGCGGCAATGCTGCCTGTTTTGTAAACAGCATAGAAGTTCGGAATGAAAGGAGTTGCCACGGTAGTAGACACTTCAGTCTCCTCAGAGGCTCCCAGAAAAGTACCTGTAATAGTGTAATCTTTTCCGATGTACTGACCACTGAAGTTAAGATGAATTCCCTCATCAATAAAGGCAAGACCAGCAGGGTTGTAAGTAACCCCGTCGGCACAGTCTGTAACTGCATTTCTAGACAATTCCATTAAATATTCGGCACTTCTGATTCCAAGAATATCTATGTTTCCAGCAAAAGACAGACCAGATATCAGAACAGGCAGACAGATCATCAAAAGACCACGCATGTTCCCTCCTTCGTTAAAATAATTCGCAAAACAATGCACTCGAGCAATCTACCTACTGATACAGGGTTGGTCAACGGATACAGAAACACTTTTTCTATAAGCTGAGTATAAGAACCCTGGGATAATCGTCCGGATTCGAATCAAAGGCTGCTATGCCGTAGGAAGTAATTGTGAAAGAAAACCCTGACAGATCAAGCTCAGGATCTACAATTACCGTTTCAAAAGGAACCGTCTCTCCAGCAGAAAACAGATCGAAGGTGGGATTGGATTCCCAGCCTCGTTGAATCCATACATTCCCCAGGCTATCCAGGCCAATTGAACCGGTGGCATAGTAGTGGGAGGGAGGCTCGTAATCTGCTCCAGCAAGCCTGCTGCCTCTTCCTGAAGATGCCATTGCCTGCATTCTGTATTCGTAAGCAAGGATGTCATCCTGTATGTCCTCTTCGGATTTGCTTACCGGTTCATAGTCCGGGAAAGTAAGGTAATAAGGTTCTGATCCATCCATGGGATAAACAGAGACTGCATAGTCCCGGCTTACCGGAGGTGAATAGTAAAGATTGTTCAGGTCTGCCATAAGGCCTGCGCTGGGCTGCATGAGTCTATCAATGATGTTTTCCGGTGAGAAATTATCCTCAAATTCAAAAAAGATAAATGCAGAGTCCGTATCTGCTTCCCATAGAGCAACAGAAGTGGTAACTGTTCCTGCTTCTCTGTTGAATCCTCCCTGTTCACCGGCAAAGCCGTTTCCAGCTGCGGAGATAACAAATGGTGCCCTGGTGGTGAAATTGGATACAGTTTCTGAATGCAGCAGATCGCTACTAAAAATTTCTACTTCCCTGCTGAAAGGGTCAGTTACTGCAATTCGCCCATCCCTAAGGCAGGCAATTCCCCGGGGATTAAGAAATTCTCCAGGAGCCTCGCCCTCTCCGCCGAATTCGCCAAGAAAACTTCCGGATGGGGAAAATAGTCTGACCTTCTTCTTCTGAGCATCCAGGATCGCAATATTGCCATCTGGAGTGAAGTCTACATCCTGAATTACACCGAAGACAAAATTGGAGTCGCCCAATTCAACGCCTATCTCCGCTGTTACGTGAAGCATGGAGGCTTCGATTCCAGTGGAAAGATCTTCAGTATCAGTTCTGGAAGAATCAGAATTGCAAGCAAAAATAACAAGGAACAGTGCAGGTATCATTGATCTCTTCATCGCATTCTCCTCTTAGACTAATTAGACGACAGTGGCAAGCAGAAGCAGAAATATACTTGTAGAGAACTGCAAAGATTGTAACAGAATGTAAAAACCCGCCCCCGGTGGGGAGGGCGGGTAAATCGATCTCAATGGTAAAGAGGGAGGATACCATGTGCTGAGAATCGATATTTTCTCTTTAATGTTTCTCGAAACTGTCACCGAAATCTTAAACATAAATCTGGCGAAGTCAAGCCCCGATTTTTTCCCTGCAATTACAACAAAAAAGGGGCATTTCTGCCCCCTGAAAAGATACCTTGGCGACCCGAACGAGACTCGAACTCGTAACTTCCGGCGTGACAGGCCGGTGCTCTAACCAATTGAACTACCGGGCCACTCAAGGAGTGCAAATATCTCATATTTTTAAGCTTTGTCAACCCCCGGGAAGGAAAGGTTCTGAGTGACATTCTGGAGCCGGTGCAGGAATGAAGGCTTCTTTCGGGTGATGTGAGAACATATTCTTCGAACTTTCTGGAACTGTATGTGTATAACTTTGCAGAGTGAGTGTGATTGTTGTTTGTGTTCTTTTCAGGGCTACCGAAACTGTAAAAAATACCTTATAGTTTCATGAAATGAAGAGGGATTGTACCAGTGTTGTAATCCTGTTGTTTACGAAAGGATCAGTATAATGAAAAAAGCGATGTTTGTCCTTCTAGTAGCAGTACCTGTACTGCTTGCTGCAAGTGTAGAAATTGGATCTTCACAGTTCATGAGCACTAAACCCTTCTGCGGTGATTGAACCCTGACTCTTCGCTATCAGGTGATAGCACAGTCAACTGAATTCTCAGGACCTATGATCATCAGTTCTCTTACATTCTTTTTAGCTCCGGGAGCAGTAGAGGATCATGTAACCTTTGATGAATACTATGTTCATCTGGGTTACTGTTCATCTAATGAACTCAGCGCCACTTATAACGATAATTATGTGAATGGCTGGAGGTATCCTGTTCTTGAGAGCACAAGTCCAATTACTTTCCTGGAGACGGATCCTACAATTTATTTTGATACACCATTTTTCTATGACCCGGCCAACGGCAACCTCGTTTTCGAGATCGCGTGGCCGAATGGTGAAGATGAGATATACACATACACTTCAGTTTCTTCTTCTAGCACTTGTGTATATGGAGACTACTATTTGTCTGCGGGAGATCAATATACAGAATTGCCTCATGTGCTTATAAATGGCGATCTGGCTCTGGCCAATACGACATTTGCCGGCATAAAGGCTTCATTCCAGTAAAAAACCACTCGCAGGGGGGGCAGTGAAACAACTTGTAATTCTTCTTATTGCGGTATCTGCCCTTTATGCACAGTGCCCTCTCGGTTTTTCTCCGGATGAGGCGTGCACTGCTGAAGCCCCTTCATGTGTTTTGTATTCCGACGAAAATGGCGATTCTCTTTGTGACAACGCAGGACCACAGGAACAGTCTCAGCCTCCTGCAGAGGAACCGGAGGAAGTAACGGAGCCTGATTCTGAACCAGAACCGGAACTGGAGACCGAGCCGGAATTAGAACCGGAGGTTGTGGAGGAAGAAGAGCCGGCATCGGATCTATTCTGTCCACTGAACCTTGTTCCTCAGGAGGCCTGTCCTCAGGAAAATGCCAGATGTACTTTCTACACAGATTCAAACGGGGACGGCTTGTGCGACAATCCGGGACCTCAAACTGTTTCATCTGTTGAGGAGACAGAGCAGGTTGAGGAGGAATATACCGAGCCACCGTTGGATATTGAGGAGCCGGAAGAAGAAGTTCCGGATGTTGCAGTTGAAGAGGACATTCCTTCTGATTCTCTTGATACGGATGCCACAGCCATTGATTGCCCTCTGGGATTCTCTGTAGAGGAAGCCTGTGAAGCAGACCAACCTCTCTGCACTCTATTTCGCGATTCAGATCTGAATGGGGTGTGTGATAACGGCATTGCAACCACAGAGGATAATGTCGATCCGGGGGAAATAGAAACACAAACTGCCAATAGAGGAAATCGTTGTCCTCTTGGATACAATGCGAGTCAGGCATGTGATGTAGATAATCCTGACTGCACCTTTTACATAGATGCAGACGAAAATGATCTGTGTGACAATCCTGGCCCCGGTTCAGGCCAGGGACAGGGCTGTCCCGAGTCAGAGGGTGGTGCAGGGCAGGAACGAGACATAGTAATAGGTTGTCCCCTGGGGCTTCCCCTTGCTGCTGCATGTCCGGATTCACTTGCTCTCTGTCCTCACTGGTATGGTGTTTCGTCCCACACCACTTGTTCAAACCCTGCAGGTGGTTCACGAAGAACAGGCATAATATTTCTTACACTGGGAGTTCTGCTTCCTGTTTCAACCTGGTTGTCCCGCAAGTTCTATGGAAGACGACTTAAGGACAGGCTTAGAAGGAATTCGGCCCACCACATAATAAGAGGTGTGTCACTGATGATTCTGGGTTTTGGTGTTCAGGGATGTTTCTGTCCCCTTGGAACATTCCAGTATGCTTTTACTTCAGGAGGACTGGCATTTCTAGGCTTAAGTGGAATTATGATCTTTCTTCTGCCACTTCTGTTCAGTGCTTTTTTCGGCAGGGTTTTCTGCGGGTGGGTATGCCCATTTGGAGCGTTGCAGGAATTTCTTTACCGCATTCATGTTCCAGGCAGATTCTCGTTGCCAAGCAAGGTTCACAGTAAGCTCAAACATCTCAGTACGATGATACTTTTTGCACTGATCTCCGTAATTCTGCTCAACCGATTTGGTGTGATATCTCTGGGATGGCCTGCTCCATTTTGTGTAATAGATCCATTCCATACGATCTTTACACTGTTTCTTTCCGGTAGCCTGATAGTGGCAGGAATAACAATTGTTCTTTCTATATTCATAAGAAGATTTTTCTGCAAATATCTTTGTTTCTACGGTGCGGCACAGGCCATTCTTGCTAAACTGACACTCTGGAACAGGATAAAGGGAATCAGAAGAGAGCAGCCGGAACCGGACTCAGACGAAGAGTTCGACAAATAGAAAAGGGGAGCCGAAGCTCCCCTTTTTCAGTATGGTATCAAATCTTAATCAATCTAATCGTTGTTTGGTCATGTCCGCAAATCTTTGCTATATAAACACCTGCAGGTATTACGGTTCCAGCAGAATTTGTGCCGTTCCAGGTAACAGTTTGAGCTGAATCCCCTGAAGAAATATCAATGGAAGAGACAAGCCTTCCTGTAACATCGAATATCTCCAGCGAGGAGTTTTCAACTCCCGGAAGAAGATATGTGAAAGCAAGAGAAGAGCTGAAAGGGTTTACAGATAAAGAAAGCTGCGGACCGGAAAAAACCTCTGATTCACCCGGGTCTTCTGTGGATGTGGGTATACCCATGAATATTTCATCTATATACCATCCCTCTCTTGTTCCGTAGTCATCTGATCCAAATACAAATCTGATCTGCCCTGGCCCTGCAAGAGAGTCTGGCAATGCTATACTGTACTGAGTCCATGGAGAGGTTCCACTGAAGACCTCAGTAGCATCTTCAAAGGGTCCAGTAGAACTCGAGGCAATTTGATGGGTATAGACCGGAGACAGATCAATCCAGTTGCCGCATCTTTGATACTGAACTATGCCGCCATCCAGGGCCAGGGATGAACTCTGGGTTTGCGCATCGATCCACATCCAGAAGTTGATCTGGCCGCCAAGAGGCAGGTTCATATACGGAGACAACAGACCTCCGAAATGATGGCTCGAGTAGTCTCCTGAACCTGAATGTCCGCATTTAAAACTGTACTGCCCCCCTGTAGAGTAGTTCATTTCAGAAGAAACATGCCAGTCATTGGACCATCCCGCTGTGATTGCTTCCCATGTCCAGTCTTCAGCTCCGGATTCAACATCACATTCAAGACCGCTTCCCACAGGCAGAGAAAACAACAGCTGTTCATGATAACCACCATCAGCCATGAGAGTAAGCCTCATTTCATAAGCTTCGCCTTCAGGTGTATTTGAAGGGGCAAGAACAGTGAAATCAGTAGAGCCATACTGTGATTCTCCAGGGTCTATTGTTCCGTAGGTGACATAATTGTTGATCACCACCAGGTCGGAATTCAGAGATTGGAGAATACCAAAGGCATTCTGCAGAGGTCCGTCGCCGCTGTTTGTTAACTGAATACCAAGATCTATTGTTTCGCCTGGCTCAAGGGCAAAATTTCCGTCTCCCTGGCTTTGATCATCTGTTATTAGCCAGGTGATGGCAGAATTTCCTGTTTCGTAATTATTTACCTCTATCCAGTCCCAGAATGCATTTGACTCATCACCCATGTGGAAGCCAAAAGTTCCAGCATGAGGATTGGGATCGGTTGCATTCAGTATCCAACTGTCTCCGGTTGAAGGGACAACAATAGCAAGTGAAACATTCTGATCGTTACAAGTAAGTGTTAACTCGTATGTTACCCCGGACGGGAAGTCGGCATAGATGGAATTGAATATTGTAGACTGAACTCCATTCTCTACCAATCTTATTCTTGCCACATCAGCATCAGGGGAGACGTAGGCATAAATTCCAGAATCAACATCATCTAATCTGGCACTGATGCCAAAAACATGAACTCCACCAGCACTGATAGTAATCTCTCCATTTTCAAAAAAAGTAGCATTAATCGGTGTAAGGAAAGTTGGAGAGGAACCGGTGTTCCCATGAACCATGCCTTCGGATACAGACCAGTTTCCCGGAACACAACGAGGTTCCCAGTCGCTTATGTCGTTATCCTCAAAGTCATCATAAAATGAAAACCCATGGGCATTGGGAAGAAAAATAACTAAGGCTACTAAGTAAAATATAGTTTTATATGACAAAATAACACACCTACCTTCCTTAAACTAATAGGAAGAAGAATTCCTCGTTTGTCAAGGGCGTACTTCGCTCATCTTCATATTTTGATAAATGACAAGAAACTGGCGATTTCGCATAAGCCCTGCAATCTTTCTGGTTTCATTTCTGAATGGTATATTAACGCAGGAAAAATTAAAAGGAGAGGGTGAATCATGGCTGATTCAAGAATAGAAGGAGAAAAAGGGCGGAGTGCTTTTCAGGAAGTGTTCGGAAACATGCCGTTACCGGAAAGTATTTCATCAAGTACACTGAATTATGAGGATTACTGGAGAGAACGGGCAGAAAAGCAGATTGTAACTGAGCCTGCAAAACGAAGAGCAAGAGGAGTTCTACCTTTCATTGAGGAGGGAGATAACGTTCTGGATATTGGGTGTGGAACAGGAGAAACTCTCCAGGTGTTGAGAGATGAAAGAAGCATTCTGGGCACAGGTCTTGATATTTCGGAGACAGCTCTTGCAGTAGTGAAGAAAAAAGGATTTGAGGTGTTAGACACTGACCTCTCCCTGCCAGGTAATAGTCTTCAGGGTAATTGGGACCACATAATAATGTTTGAAGTAGCCGAGCATGTAATTGATACTGAAGTTATGCTTTCGAATCTGAAAGGGCATTACAGAAAAGGGCTCTATATCTCAACGCCTAATCTTGGATATCTGGCGCACAGGTTAAGAATGGTTTTTGGCAGGTTTCCGGTAACTTACATATCAGATCCAAGAGAGCATCTCAGGTACTGGAGTGTTAAAGACTTTATTTACTGGTCAGGAAAGCTTGGTTACAGTAAGCCGGAAGTACTTGGATTGAGAGGAAAGCCCGGAGTCTTTAAACTCCCGGCCAAGTTCCCCTCGCTTTTCGCCAGTGAAGTGGTATATCGTTTCAATCCCTGATTGCGGTTTACTCTCCGATCAGCCTGAGTACAGCCATGGCCTGCCGGGCAACCGGCGGGTCGATCATTTTTGAACC
>JAGLDB010000150.1 GCA_023145935.1 Candidatus Sabulitectum sp.
GCTCTTACTTCCACAAAATTATTGTAAGCGGCAATGACCTGCTCCGGGGTATGGCAGATCCTGTTCTGCCGGTTAACCAAAAAACCCCACACATGAAGCTTCTTGAAGAGATCTTCCTGTGTCTCCAATCCATCGGGATACTGCCCTGTAGCATATGCCATGAAGGAAAGTGGACGAGCGGAGGTGACAGTGCTGTCCAGTTGGCGCAACGACCCGCTAGTGGCGTTTCTGGGGTTGGCAAAGGGTGATTCCCCTGATTCTTCTCTTCTGCGGTTCAGCTTCTTGAAATTTTTCACTGTGAAAAAGACTTCTCCACGGATCTCGACGCTGAGCCGGTGGGCGTTAAGCCTGAGAGGTATGGAACGAATGGTTCTGGCGTTATCGGTAACATCCTCTCCTCTGATTCCGTCACCTCTGGTGCCGGCCCTTACAAGCACAGAGTTCTCGTAAACAAGAGAAAGGGAAACTCCGTCGAGCTTTGGCTCAACAGAGTACTTCACCCGATCAAGTTTCAGCAGATTCAAAACGCGTGAATTGAAAGAGAGAAAATCCTCTCTGCTGAACGCATTGGAAAGGCTGAGCATTGGCGGGTGGTGGATAACAGAGGAGAAACTTGACAACGGGGCTGAGCCCACCCTGGCTGTTGGAGAATCAACGCTGCAATACTCCGGATTTTCCCGCTCAAGAAAGAGAAGCCTGTTCATCAAAGCATCGTACTCGCCATCAGTGATCTCTGAAACATCACCCGAGTAGTATTGACGATTGTACTTTCTTATCAAAACAGTAAGATTTGTAATTTCCTGTTGCGGACTCATTCCGATTCTCCACTGCGAACCCTTGTATACATGATATCTGCAGGGATTACCCTAGTGGGATTAACATCTATGGCATTTACCTCTCCTGAACCCGACAGTCCAATTGTACATTGATTGAGTCCGGATTCAATGGAGTGGGTCATTTCTCTTACCACCGTAGTATCAGAGAAATGCAGGCGGCATTCTCCAAATTCAAGGTTAAAAGGCAACCCGGGTTGAATCTCTGTCATGTGAACAAACAGTTTATCGTTATCTTCCCACCATCTGGCCTGGATCTGGGGGATCCCCGGCTGGTAGAGGAGAGCTCTGAGCAGGTCATATTTATCAGTCCCCCTGAATACCCTTAAGCTGGAAGAGACCTTAAGCCAGAAGTTACCGCTGGAGGCATGTGTAAAATCCTGCAACAGGTAAGGCAGTCTGTTCAGCATTCTCAAGGAATACAGGTATTCCATGACAACCACACCCTTGCCCCTGGCAACGAAAGGTCTTAGAGGCGAGTCATTCAGCATTGGATCCCCCAGGGAATGCTCTGCAATCACCGGCGTATTGCCGTTCCCTCCGAGATCCTCTGTGTTGAAAAGGTAAAACTTCAGATACGCTTCTCTTATAAGTGCAAGCCCGTGACTGTTATCGGTATTTGCAGCATAATATCTTACAGGGATCCATGACGCAAGCATATCCGCAAGGATTGGATCAAGTTGGAGTGATTGCATCAGAATTCCCTCTGCAGCTCCAATAAGGATATTGCTGCCCGGGGGTATAACTCCGTTTGCGAAATTCTCATCCCATGCTGATACATCCGCAAGACTTTCAAGGGAACCTCTGGAAAAGAGCATTCCGCCAAAAGCAGAGGTAACAACAGGCCCGGCAGGATTGATAACCTCTACAAAGCTGAATTCAGCAGATGGGAAATCCAGTGTACTCCTCAGGATCGATGCCATTCTTCTTACGGCAATACTGTCCAGCGGAGAAATAGGAGATCCTTCGAAGATCAGCATTCTGTACCGTGGGAACAGCTGGCTCTCCGTGTAATTCCCTATTGCAATGGGAAGTCCTCCAACGATTCCTCCTGGAGCTGAATACCATTGATCTGGTAACTCCCCTCTTAAAAGTGGAGCCCAGGATGAAATAGAATCAGGAAGAAAAACCCGAACATTGTAGTTCTCCGGCACAACTGATATAGGATAGTATCCGTCACCGGACAGATATGCTGATGTAAGTCGGGATTGAACGCTGACACGCCCCTGCGAATCAAGATACGGAATGTTGATCTGAAACTGATTTCGGAAAACACCAGTATACATTCCTGTTGAATCAGCAAAACACAGGTACTTGTTCTGAATGCTGTCTCTTCTAAAATGCCCTGCGGTTGAAGAAATAACAGAACCTGTACTTCTGTGAATAAAAGTAAATGCCATGGAATCCGCATTGCTTTCCGTGAAGTTTACCACAAGAGAGTCAATGGTCTCAAGAAGGCTTCCAGTGCTGTCCTGCTGATAGTAGACCATAAGATGGTGGGTCACGTCAGGTGGTGGCTCCACAGCCGTAGAAGCCCTTTCACTGTCAATTAATGACCCTGTTCTATCAGAAAGAAAAATTGATCTGAGCCCCGGTGGACGCACTACGGAAGCACCAGTACACACCGATCTGACCTGACTGATGAGCTGTTCATCACCTCGGTCTGGTATTGTAACTGAAAAGATAAGAACCGTAGAACCACCCACATGCCACTCCATGTTAAACTGAAGAGAGTCGGGAAGCTGACTGTCAAAGTGAAGAGAATCCACTTCTCTCCCTTGTGCTGCGGTCTCTGTGCTTACAAAGGAAAGCTCATATCTCAATGATGCATTATCCAGTGAATCGTATCGCACAGACCATGAGCCAATATTTATTAACCTGAAGGAGTCTGGATCTTCAGTTAACTCCTGCGAGAAACCTCTTTCCCCACAGGAGCTTACAAGAAGCAAAAATGAGGCCAGTACCGGCAAAATAATTTTCATTATACCCAAATTCTCCTCAGGGTTGACTACCGGAAAATATTACTTAGTTTCCCACATCTGGAAAGGCGGAACTAATGGGATTGTTTAACATACTGGCAATGGCAGTCAACACCCAGCCCGGTCATGAACCGAGTGCTACAGCTGCATTGCTTTTTTCCTTCTATGCCCTGGTAGTTTTTCTTTTGATACAGTTTCTTGGGGCTCGTTTTTTTACCCGATGCAAAGAGCGATACAACAGCTTTGTTCTCATATCTTTTATCGTACTGGCCTCGCTGGCTGCGGGATCACTTACTGTTGCCTTCTTCCTTGGAGAACATACACACAGGCTTTTCCTGGGGGTGATCAGTGGAGTTTTCATCTGGACAGCTCTGGGAGAAATTGCGGAGCAGCTGGAATGGTACAGATCTCACGCCCGGAATGCCGTCTGGATCTATCTGCTTACTACTGCAGTATGGCTTGCGATGGTTTTCCTTATATCAGGTATCCCTGTTCCAATCCTTGGTTTTATCGGTTACCCCCTTCTGGCCTGGGGAACCCACCTTACCAGGGTTCGCTTCATCCACAAATGGGGAGCAGCATCCTTTGCGTCAACACTTCTTCTACTGGTCATGGCGGCAATCTCCGGTGGTGCAATAGTTGCAGGGGCTCTGATAGGAACCAGATTCTCGGGAATGATGGCAGGGCTTGTGTTTGCGGTTTCAACATGGTCAATCATGGAGATAATCTGGGAACGGGGAATGGCGAACGGTCCCTGGAAACATGGTGAGAACTAATATCACCCGAATTGCATCTCTGAATCAATAAGTCAGCCCCCGCTTTCCAGCGGGGGCTGTACTGTATTTCAGCAAATACTTCTTAATAAAACATGTACGTAAGCCCTGCAGAGAAGCTCAACACCGATGGTTTGATCTCGGCATAGTAAAGTTCTCCCGGCAGAGCATCTCTGTTGTACCCCCGCCAGTCTGTTACGGTCCAACTGTCTGCTGATGCACCAAGTCGCCCCACAGCACCTGCGATAAAGCCAAATCTGCTGCTGAACAGCCACTCCAGATTCATGCTGCCTGTTCCTGCAATGGTGGCAGTATTCGCCGTTGCAGAGATCGTATCTGCTCTTGTGTTCTGGTTCAGGTAGCAAGCCTCAAATCCGATACCAAGTCTCAAAGCAAGATCCGGTGATGCGAGAGGGAGCCTTGTTCCTATCTCTCCCCTTATCCCGATAGATGACATTCTGGGAATTACTCCTGAAAAAAGAGTACCTGAAAGAGACAAGCCCCATTTGCAGGTTCCGCCGGTGAATTCAGCCTGGTTCAGAAGCCTGGAGGTTTCAGCCTCTTCCCCTGACAGGTTATCACCGGGAATGACCTCTGTGGGCAGAACAGCATAAGACAATCCAAGAATTCCAGGTGTGGAATTCTCTACTGCTGCAACCCTGGTGCCCTCTACCAGATCACCGGCGATCAATCTTCCCCTACTGGAGTTATCACTGGAATCAATTATCTGAAGAATACCGTGACTGCTCAGTCGATGATACTCCTCCGAAGAACGGGGAATACCTTGTGCCAAAGCCACCACCGAGAATACCATACCCTTTTTGACACCGCTGTCTGCGCCTAAAGGAATTTGAAAAACTGAACCTGCAGTAGCGGTAAATGTGAATTCGTACGGGAATATTTCGTTCAGACTTCTCTGAACAACAAGAACAACCCCCTGTAAAGCAAGGCTTTCAAGATCGATCGATGCTGAACTGAGAAGGCTTCCCGAATACTTCTTCTCTCTCACCGATCCCAGAAGACTTCCCTCTGAGGTGTAAAAACGGCCTGTGATGTCCACAGAGGTGTTTCGTGTAACATATAGACTGTCAGCCGTGCCGTGACTAACTTCAGTGCTGGGTGATGAAACATCAAGAAGCATGAACAGATCTATATTAAGATCCGCCGCAATTGTTCTCAGACGAATATTCTGGTCATCCGGGTCTCCCTGATAATCGGAATGAGTGGAGGCATCAACAACAAAAAACCGTCCACTCATATTGAATACTTCTTCTGCCACAGACTTAAGTTCTAGAGTGTCATAATTTTCCATTGCATCATTAAAGACCGGAATAACGGCAATTCTGGACAAATTGGTTTCTTCCGCTATTCCCAGTAAGGTAAACGAAAACAAAGCTGCGATAATAATTCTGCCAGTCATGAACTATCTCCCTTCAAAACAAACTGATTAATTTAATTAAATTTATCATTCTCAGACCGGAATGAAAAGGGGCACCAAATCAGAAGAAATGAACAGATACAACACAGTCGCCGTAACCTGCTTCGGGAACGGCTATTACAGCACCGTCGGCTACATTGTCTCCAGCAATGATTCCCTCACTGCT
>JAGLDB010000151.1 GCA_023145935.1 Candidatus Sabulitectum sp.
GACGGTTCCTCACCCAACCATATCCTGTTGATCAGAGCCGGCAGATCCACTTTACCCATGAATCCCCATTTCATTATCTGTTTTTGTCTTCACATAACTATAGTATTGTCCGTGCAACTTCATCAGTGAACTGTGTGTTCCACTCTCGGTAACACAGCCACCTGAAATTACATGGATTTTATCGCAGTGTCGCATGGTAGAAAGCCGGTGTGCAATAACTATAACTTTCATAGATGCCGAAAGCTTCTTCACATACTCTACAATCAAGTCTTCGTGACCGGTATCCTGGCTTGAAGTTATTTCATCAAGAAGAAGTATTTTGGGTTTCCTCAGTACTGCCCTGGCAATTGCTAATCTCTGCTTCTGCCCAACGGAAAAGTCAAAGATGGCCTTATCTATTATTGTCTCATACTGATTCTGCTGGCTCATAATCAACTCATGCAGATTTAGTTCTTTTGCTGTGCTGACTACCTCTTCAAATGTCGCCAGGGGATTCAGCAGCATAATGTTTTCTTTAATTGACGCCTTCAGTAGCAGAGGTTCCTGCTCCACCAGAGCGATTGAACTTCTCAGGGCAGCTATCTGGCTGCTGTTTGCTTCCTTTCCGTTAACAAGATATTTGCCGTTTCCAATCTTGTATACCCCCAGTAGAATATCAAACAATGTTGTTTTTCCCGCACCGGATTCTCCAACCAGACCAATCAGGTTCTCCTTCTCGAATGAAATGTTCAGATTGTTAAACACCGGGGTTTCACGATTGTACTGGAAATGAACATTTTCAAGACGAATCTCAATCTTCGCCGGTTTGAAATCATTATCGACTGTCTCGCTCTCAAATTCCAACACGCCTATTACCCTGTCCAGAGCGGATGTGGCAACCTGCATGGTAACATTCGTATTCAGCAAAGAGTTAATCGCAGAGTAAAGGAAAATGATGTAAGCATTGAAGGCTATCAGAGCGCCAATAGTAAGACTACCATTAATCACAAGCAAGCCCCCGTATACAAAGGTAAGCAGTGGTATTGCCGACGAGAAGAAACCGGTAAGAGCTTTGTGACTCTGATCATGCCTGCCGTATTCAATATGATTTCTGAAAGCGGGAATTGCCGATCTGAAATACCGTTTTACTGCTGAGTTTTCCCTGTTTGACCTCTTAAGAAATTTCAGGAATCTAAGGGATTCCTGCAAAGCTGAAATCTCAAATGCCCTGTTCTCAAGAAAATCCGTAAAGATTCTTTTCATTCTGGAGCTGTAACGAAGAGTAAACAGGATAAGAAGTGGAAACAGAACAGCCGCCACGAAAGTAAGTCTGACGCTTACAAGGAACATTCCGGTAATACTTACAAGAGAAATTAGAACATCTTTTAACAAAACAACAAGCTGGTGACCAAACAGGGTATTTATGTAACCAGGGTCCTGGCTGATTCGAGACAACATATAATCAGCACTGTTTTGATGAAATGTTTTGAAATTCGAATACGCGTACTTCTTCAGTAATCTCAAACGCAGATCCATCATTATCTGCGAATTCAAATTGTAGAACATAATTCCGGCAATGTAACCGGAAATTCCCATGGTTACAAATATGGAAACACAGATAATTGCCTGGCGCAAAAGCAGGCGGCTGTCTGTGCCGGGAATTGCAACATCTACAATCTGTCTGATAATCATAGGAGCCGGCATTATCAACAAGGCATTGAACAACAGCAGTAATGCAGCTGTGATCAGTTGCCTTCTGTATCTGCTGTAGTATATCCCGAAGACAAGATTGTACTTGCGAATCAGTGTTTTCAATTGCTCTGCAGTATCAGAAATTCTAGCCATTTGCATCATTCCATTCAAAAAGTCGCCCGGACAATCCTGTACAGCAGAAAAGCTCTCGATTCGCGAACACACCCCAATAGCTCATTTCTCTACTCCCTTTGCATTATTACCGCATGAGAGCTGAAGATTGACCAAAATGAAATCTGTAACAAAGCGTGGAAGTGATTTCTGGATAGTATTCTTCAAACAGTTGTTTCACACTATCTTAGAGTGCTATTTGTTGCTGTTTTCTGCAGTTCTTTCACTGAATCCTCATACAAGGTATCAGGACAGATGTCCTGTTCATTCGGCCATGTCACTGTTCCATATTCAACTCTTGCCTGTTTGAAATACCTAGTGTCTTTAAGTTCTTTAAAAACGCCGAAATCAAGCAGGTATGAACAATCAAAAACAGCTTTCTCTCCATTTGTGAACACAATAATCAGCCGATAGTCTTCTGTAGTAGTAACACTTTCAACTCTCGGATTCATGATCTTACCTCAGTGGTTCAATTTTGTACGGTTACTGCCCGTTCACAGCCAGTTCCCAGTCTGCGACCAGTACATCTCTATGGATTTCCAAACATGCCTGTACAAGTTTCATTTTGTTGACGGCAGTGAACCAGCAAGAACATCACCATCTGGTATTGCAACAACAGCTTCCATACCCTGGTATGAAACATGAATGTGTGCCCTGCTGTGTTTGCGGTTATCAGCAAAGTAAAGATGAACAATTATCCCATAGAACGTTGATATTACAGGCATCTATCTACTTCCCACCTTTCCTCTCTCATTACATTATTATTGTATGGGAGCATCGAATAAGCAATAGTGTAACCGGGAACAATAGGCAGTACCTGTTGTATATTACGGGAAAGGAGAGTAAATGAAAACAAAGAAATGGATCATGGTATTGATTGCAGCAATGACAATTCTCTTGTCTTCTTCCTGCGATGCACCGAAACCCACTTGAGCAGGATACAACAATTCAGAACAGTCTGTTCTGACAGAAACCAGTTAATTCTATATGTATTGTGGCGTATCTATTACTTCTTCGAGAGATGCTCTGCTTCTCTCATAAAATCGGCAGGAGTTAATATCTTTATGCCACGCCACTGTTGAAGACGGAGTAAGTGCAGATCTCCGGAGACAATTACCCCGGCTCTTGCAGCCAATGCACATTCAAGAATCTTGTTGTCATCCGGGTCTTCCTTCACTGCAGACACAGGCCCTTCTGAAGAAACTATCCGACAAAGACTGTGAATTTCTTCAATCAGTGTAAAAGCCTGGCTGGAGGAAAGTCCAAATTTGGGTCTTCTGAGAACATCGCGTATCTCATCCAGAATTGGAATCGATGTATAAACAAGAATTGAGCCTCCAAGGGCAAGCCCGATAACACCAGTTGGAATTCCTCCTAAGAGAAAAGCTGAGATATACACACTGGAATCCAGAACAACCCGTAAAGAGCTCACTGATTGCGGTTCCTCTCTTTGCGATATGCTTTGATCTCCTTCTGAACATCTTCAGCAGTAAGCTCTTCTCTCTCTGCTATCTCACGCCCCATCGCAAAGATATTGATCCATCGCTGCTTACGGCATATATACGCCCTGGCGGCTTCACGCAGGAAGTCCGAACGACTGCGTGATTCCATTCGAGCAACCTCGTCAATCTCTCGGAGCAGGCCTTCCTGAAAGGCGATATTTACGGTTTTGGTTCCCATTCATCTCCTCACTTTCATTGATCAATATACAATGTTTGTATATTCAGGCAGGTACCGCATTCCTGATCTATATGACATGAATTGCTTCTTTTAAAATATTGTGTTTCAATGCCTTGTGCAGAGCATCAGGAGTGACAAGATCAACAGGTCTGTCTACCAACCTTGAAAGAGATTTTTGCAAACGCGCAAAAGCGAAAAAACCGATTGCAGCTCCCGGTTCGAATTCAACAAGAATATCAATATCGCTGTTCTGCCCAGCATCTTCTCTTGCGACTGAACCAAATATGGACAGAGAACTAACACGAAACTGACGCAGAAGCGCCCGGTTCTCTCTGAGAATCTCAATGATCTGTTCTATATCATCCATGATAGCAGAACTCCCTTGGGCATACATTCACTCTACAAAATATCATCCACCGCTTCAAACATGTATACTCTGTAGAATTCGTCAGGATTTGCCGGATAGGCACAAATCGTTTTATGTATTTCAAATTCCCAGCGAATGTTTTCATCGCTGAGAGGAACTATTACCTCCACAGTTGCCAGGTATTCTCCGCTGTGAGAGTAAACCTGAAATGTTGGTTGAGCGGTCAATCCGGAACGAATCCATACTCTGTCTCTGTGATCAACATCTATATCTATTATTGCATTGAAGTTTTTCGGCGGATGTATCTCATTAGGAATGCCGCCACCATAAACAGCAGCAAGATTACTGACATAGACCGCTTCTTCATTTAACTCAGTTCAGTTTTCTCTTGAGGCTCAACAGGGTTTGTTACAGTAAATCTATTTCTCCCGGCAAGGTCACATGAAATGAATTCATAAACATCTGCACGGGCTGGTGCATAGTACAGATTCCCTTGAGAATCCACATCGTACACTACTGATAAAATTGAAGAATAGAACAAACTTTCCAATGCCTGTAAATCAATTATGCCTGTGGCCTGCCATAGATTGATATGTTCCGGTGTCCCGAATTGCACTGTTGCCAGGAAGGTATCCAATATCAGCCCACCACCGCTTGAAACAGGCTCTTCTGAAAAAAGAACTATTGCTGCTGAATCGCTGTATACAGTGATACAGGAAGGTGCCATGTTCTGATACTCCAACACAGTGCTGATGTATTCTCCGTCCGGTGTAAATCGGAACACTTTCCCATGCATAAAATCTAAAACAAGAAGATTGCCTGATATATCCAGATCAAATCCTACGGGATTCAAAAACTCTCCCGGAGCAGATCCTTCTCTGGAAATTGTTCGTAAATATGTTCCGTGGGAATCAAATACTGATATTTGTCTCTTCACCCGATCCAATACAAATATGTCACCGGAATCATTTTCTCTGATAGTCTGTATTTCCCCAAACATGTAGCTTGGCTCACCGGAATTTATTCCGATTGAATCAACCACAGTTACCTGTAAAGTTTCCTGATGGCTTTCTACTACGGCATCCTGCCTGCTGCATGCCATAAATATCAAAAACAAAGATATCTGGAAATACCTGGTTATTCTGACTCTACTCACAGTATTCTCCTTTGATATCTGTGTTGGTATTCTTGTTGTGTGTAATACTTTATTGTCGTCTATTTTACTATTTCTTAAGGATACCGTCAACCAGAATTGTTTTCCAAATACATTAGAT
>JAGLDB010000152.1 GCA_023145935.1 Candidatus Sabulitectum sp.
TAACTGTTGAGGTTGATGGTGTGCATCCTGCAGACAATGTGGAGCAGGTAAACATTGGTGCCGAGTACTGGTACAACAATATGATCGCCCTCAGGGGCGGATATCGCGTTAATACAGACGAAGAGGGTCTTTCAGCCGGTGCCGGTTTCCGCGTACCTATGGGTGAAAAGGCTCTGACTCTTGATTACGCATATCAGGATTTCAACAGACTGGAAATGGTTCACCGTGCCAGTCTCGGGTTTGCATTTTAGAGTAGCTGAATAAACCGGAGGGGTTTTCCCTTCCCGATTCTCGAAAGGTTTGAATGACACTGACTGCGATACTTGCTACGCTTGCTCTGACAGGGTTCAGCTTCAGCTGGAGTTCTCTTCCTGCCGGGTCCGGTACAACCGGGTCTGTGGAGGTAACAGTACTCATTCCTGAGGATGATCTTCTTGCGGTAAGTTCTGACGGCGGCTTCACGGTCTTTTACGAGATCACAGCCACCATCAACGGTGAAGGTTTTCTTCGCCGGAGTAACAGGATCACAGACGGTTCTTTCCCAATCAGTGAATTGCTCATATTCAACTCACTTGAATCAGGTAGTCACACAGTTGCTGTTACCTTGAAAGACCTTGAGTCCGGGGCGGCGATCCGTCAGGAGGAAGAGATTTTTATCGACACCTCCAACGGTTCTCTATGGTCAAGTGGAGGTGTCAGGATTACTCCTGATGGCTTCGTCAGGGCTAACGGCTATGTGACTCTTTCCTGGAATGTTTACATTCCGGAAACAGAAGAAGTACCATCCGGTGCTTATGCCCTTCTTGACAGAACCACTGATGTGGTAAGAGAGGGCTGGCTTACTGCTGATAATAGTGTTGAAGGTGTGGTTTACTACTCTGTTGATGTTGCTCTTAACGGCATTGAGAAGGGCAGGTACAGATTTACTGTGGCTGCTCTTCAAGGTGCCGATGTGGTTGCATCTTCTTCTACTTCTCTTGGGGTTCTTGAAGCATGGGACATATGGGGCGACGATTCTGACGAGACAATGTCTCTTATCAGACCAATCGCCACAGGCCATGAACTAAGAGAGCTTGAGAGAGCAGGGGGAATGGGAGACAGGAATTCCGTAATGGCCGATTTCTGGACGAGACGGGACCCTAATCCAGCCACAAGAGAGAACGAATACCTCGATGATTACCTGCTCCGACTGGACAGGATATCAAGAGATTTCTCTACCACGGGAGTTCGTGGTATCAACACTGACAGAGGAGTTATCTATGCAAAGATGGGAGAACCTGATGTTATTCAGGATTTTCCGTTTGAGCTTGATTACCGCCCTTACATAATATGGGACTACTTCACACCATTCCTCACTATTACTTTCGTAGATCAGGACGGATACGGATTTTACGAAATGGTAGAGGGCTGGGATGTTGTGGACAGAGCATTCAATTCCAGAGAGGAGTGGTCACTATGACCGGAACCACAACCGTACTTCTTCTGATACTTGCGTTTTCTGCGGCAGCTTCAGGGTTGGCTACTGTAAGTGAGGGCAATTTGCAATTTGCCATTGATACTGCAGTTTTCAATATTGGAGCTGGAGATACACTGCTTCTTGAGGTTTATCAGGAAGTGGATGTTGCACAGTTCTCCTTTGATTCAGATGGGATGTGTCTCTTTACAACAGAGATAACTCTTTCATCCTCTGCCGGTGATACTCTGGCCTGGGACATCTGGAACACTCCTCTGGAGTGGAGAGAAAGTGGTAGCGTTGTTAACTGCGGGCTTCTGCCGGTTCTTGAAGGAGACTGGACTCTTTCAGTACGCATGACTGATGTGGCTAACGGGATGCAGGGCATTGCCGCACGGCAGCTCTCTGTTGAATATCCTGAACATTTTAGCGATGTTGAATTGGCCAGAACCATCATGCCTGCAACAGAGGGTTCAGTAAATACGCTGCTTAAGGGAAACATGATTGTTTTTCCTGCAGCATCTACCAGATTTTCCATACCTGGAGAGAGCATGATCTATACCTATCAGGAACTGTATTCCCTTGGAGGAGCAGATATCTTGAGGTACAGCAAATTGCTTGATTCAGAGAGTGTTCCTGTGTTTGCCAGACCACCGGATGCAATATCTGTTCCCAGCGGAATGGAAACTATTGCTCTGATCGACAGTCTGGATCTTACGGTTGTAAGAGAGCCCGGGCTTTACAGCCTGTCCATCACTTACACCATGAATGGAGACACCATAGGTACAGTTACCAAACCTATGGTTGTGGAAGTTTTTATTCCAGCGGCTTCAACCCCTGCAGTAAATGATTTTACCACAAGGGAACTTGAAGGCTTTTCCATTCTGCTGGCACAGGAAGCGGGTGTTCTTTACCACAGGCTGGACGAAGACGCGCGAACTCTGTACTACGATAACTACTGGAACGCTCGTCCCGGAGAACACGCCGGTTATCTGGATAGATACAGGGTTGTGGGTAGAAGGTATCCATCTCTCGGCAAAGAAGGTTGGGAGACGGACATGGGGAGGGTGTACCTGATATTCGGTGAACCCGATGAAGTGGAAGCAGATCCTTTCAGTACAACGCAGGCACCGTATGAGATCTGGTATTTCTACGATGCGGAGCAGGAGAGTTTTGTTTTCGCCGATCTGATGGGAAATGGGGATTTCATCCAGATATTTTCCTCAGTAGAGGGTGAAGTCAGCTACCCTAACTGGCAGAGCATGCTGCAGAATGTCAACAGCGGTGGAAGAACCGGTCTTGACCCTCTGGATTCTCCAGATGAGTAATTCCAGCATGACCTGCCGAAAATTGTTTAAAGCGCACCGGTTTCCAATATCCGGTGTAGAAAATAGATACGAAGTAACAAAGAAACCTAGTTACGAGGAGGTTCAAATGAACACATTTTCAGGAAAAGGGAGGGTTGGTCTACTGGCCGTCTTCGCTGTTCTCCTGATGCCGCTCCTCGGTATTGGCACAGCCTCAGCAATTGAGGTGAACGATCAGGTCACAGTGCTGGTACCTGATCTTCAGCAGTTCACACAGGGACCAGCTGAGCAGATGTTCACCTGTCGTGCCATTACCGACCATGCTATCTGGCTGGTTCAGAACACCAGCGGAGTTAACGGTCAGGGCGGATATCCGGATTCAACCTTTACACCCAAAGTTGTCTGGGGCCCCGATCTGACAGACAACATGGTGGCATCCGCCGATTTCGATGCACTCACTGCATCGTTCGAGAGCGATGTATGGGGAACTGTTACAGCAGATTACGGAGTGCCTACAGATATAAACAACGACGGAAAAGTGGTTGTTATTCTGGCTTCGATCCCCACCAAGTTTGATGCTGGTGGAGGAACTAACTCTGCCCGGAACACCATGTACTATGTCGATGCTGCTTTCAACGAGATCGAGGGCGTTGCCATGGAAGTTTTCTACCTGAACATTCATCCATGGAGTACCGCACCGGCTGCCATGCCAGGTGCAGTTGAAATGAGAAAGTTCAGTCTGGCCAATGGCCTTGCGACCCTCAGCCTTCAGTCTGTTCAGGCAGATGAGGAACCATGGCTGGTCCGCGGGCTTGCACAGGTTATGCAGTACAGAGTATTTGGCTTTACTCAGACTACCGTGGGAAGCCACGGTATCTACGAGCTTATGAAGGAATTCAGGAAAGCTCCTTATATCGAGCTTACAAGCGTTACCGCTGGTAGTGGTAAGGTTGATTATGCTCCTGGTAGAGGCCAGCAGTTCCTCTGGTTAATGTATCTTGCTCAGCGTGAAGGTGACAGTATTATCACCACAGTGGCACAGGATACAGAGAACAGCGGAATGCTTTCCATTGCTCTTGCGATTAACCCGTCTGCCGATGTAGAGACCGCTGTGAACGATATTATCGTTCCTATCTACTTCGACTGGATGGTTTGCAACCTGCACAACGATTTCCGCAGTAATTTTGGTGATGGAATCTACATGTATGATTTCCTTGCAGGAACTACTCAGGAAGAATGGGCTCATGCAGGTATGAGTTCGGCATTTACAGGTACTTTTAACTCTTTCCCTATTGAGGGATGGGTTTCCGGCGTAGGTGCTGCCCTTAAGGGCCCAGCCTGGGCAACACAGTACTGCCGTTTCAAAGACTACGACCAGGACTGGGTGACACATCTGAATGGTCAGTACACAGACGGCAGAGGTGCCAATGGTGCGATCAATTCCAGATGGGACGCCCTTGTGGTTACTTGTGATGACGAAGCAGGAGAGTTCATTTCTGTCGAACCTTTGACATTCGATGAACTTTACAACTCTTCATTCACAATCACTGGTGCCAACACCTACCTTGTTATTACAAATAACAACCCAGGTGGTGCTGCCGGTATGAGGTACTACATCTCCAATGATGAAACAGTACCTGAAACTGAGACCGCTTTTCATCAGAACAGTTTGATCTCTCAGTACATAACAGTATACACAGCTCTTGTTGATACAGATAACGATGAGCTTGAGGGATACGACTGGGTTGGCCCTATTTTCAAGGCCGAGCATCTTCAGACAGATTCTGTTCTGAATATGAAGATGGTAAGCTTCTACGGCGATGTCTGGACTGGTATTTTCACTGCATGGGCAAGTGGAAACTATGAAATAGCCTTTACCGGCTACGATAGCACAGGACATGCTGTTGAAGCTCTCAGAGAGGTTGCTGTGGGCTTTGCCGACACCGATCTTACCCTTGAGATCGTTAATATTCGTCTTGATGTTCCAAAAGGTGGAGCACCAAGTGGAAGTATGATCTCTCTTGCAGAGACCGGAACACTGGGCCTTGCAATTGAATCAAGTGCTTCCATACAGAATGTTCGTGGCCGCATGACTGGAATTATTGCCGGACCGGTATCAATTCCAGCAGTTACAGGTACACTTTCTTTTGCAAGCACAACCAACGCCGCTTCCGTGTATCGCTACACGAATGAAGGCTGGGTTATGCTTGACAGCTGGTTGCAGGGTGGACGGATATCTGCTACAGTTGAAGAGGGTGGAATTTACGCACTGGGCGAGGGAATCGGTGTTTTCGCACCTGAGATCCCGGCACAGCTCGTTCTTGGCGCCAATGCCCCCAACCCATTCGTAGCACAGACAGCAATAAGCTTCGGCC
>JAGLDB010000153.1 GCA_023145935.1 Candidatus Sabulitectum sp.
AAACTGCTCCAGCCGTAGCCCAGAGAATAGTCATCAATAAAACAGGAGAGCATCCATCTGGAAAGAATCTCTTCCATATCAGCAGTTTCGCCTGTGGCGGATTCAATGGCATCAATAACACCTTCAATACCTTTTACACTTCCGTGCATGCTGTTCCATATGAAATCCGCACCACCGTAGTTCTCGAAAAGATAAGAGAAGAAAAGATAACCTGCTCCGTAGCCTGCTATATACCTGTTCATATCGGTGTAATCTGTCCATTTTATGGGAGATACACCCTTCATCTCTATAAAGGTTTCAACCTGGAAAGCCGGGTAGCCGCACAAAAATGTACCGGATTGAGCCTGATTCTCCAGTACCCACAGTTCCTCGCCGCTGAACGGCTTGATACCGTACTGTATAAGATGTACCAGTTCGTGACTGGCAGTATAGGTAGCGTCCTCCATGCGGGCAGGATAGCAGTCGATGTAAAGCATCTCTACTTCGTTGGAGTGACCGCCGTAATAGTTCCTGGCTTCCCACTCTGTGAACATGTTGTAGGGGCTGAAATATCCGGCGATGTACCAGTTCTGAACACCGGGCTCATAACCGTCTTTGATGTCCAGCATAAGGTAGTAGACCCTGGGGTCATCATCCATCAAGTCCGGGATGTCTCCAAAGTATTCCGCATCAGTGGCAGTAATTCCGTCTTCCCCTTCAAGAGCTGTTGAAAGTGAGTCAACTGCATTCTGGTCGAAATTGATATCCCACTGGGTGTCCTCCACAAATATGTATGTAAGCTCGCCTGAGAACCGGCAGGTAGCACTTGTGAGGTAAAACATCGGGTAGAGACCACTCTCGTCAATTGCCCAGAAGTTCACCACATCGCCGATCTCGTGAGGTCCATCTCTTCCTGCAAGAGGTCCCGTGGGCCGGTTTACCGGGTCATGCCTCAGATCCATCTGCTGGATCTCCGGGAAGTAAAAAGTTCCATCAATGCCAAGAGGTCCTGTACCGAGAAGCACCGAAATCAGTATGAATATTGTCATTAGAATCTCGCTCCAACTGTGAATCTTACAGATGAAAAATCAGCACTTTCCGGGAAATCTATCGCAGTGTAAATTCCCGGCTCCGAAGGGTCAAGAAGAGATGCATCGATGGCACTCACTACCCTGTTCACAACGGCGAAAGCTGCCACATAAGCCGTTCTTCTGAACCATTCGCGGCTTTCCCTCAGGGCATCATCGTAGTTTTCTCTGGCGCCTGCACTGGACCAGTCCCACCCGTCGGCACCAAACCGGCTGTGGTTGTCGAAGTAGTTCTGCTGGGCTTCCGGGTCATCGGGGTAGTAATATCTTGCAAGACTGCGAATGTAGTCATTGTACTCGCTGCTGCTGGAGAAATCACCAATATCATCCTGGAAATCTCTGTCGCGGAATGAAGCATCAATACCCGCCTGTTCCATAGCAAGATTTCTGTAATCATCCCTGTTGAATATGCCCTGCAGGTAGGATACTCCCACTCCGGTCCATATGGAAGCCTCAAGACCCATGAAGATAGTACCTCTTGTGGAATGTCCCGCGTGAAGCTGACCCCAGCCAGGCAGTACAACAGACCTTAGAACGGTTCCCTTGTCGGCTCCCAGAAGAACCGTGGAGAAAAGAAGGAACAACACGATTGTTTTTTTCATATCAGTTCACCACCGCAGCATGGAAGAGTGCTTCTGCAGTCTCTCCCGATGAAGTCAATTCAAGACAGACATAGTAAACGCCAGGCGCCAGATTGTCTGTTCTCCACTCTACTTCCCATGGGACTCTGCCCGGGGCATCTCCGTGGTAATCAGCAACCAGCTCCCCTGCTACATTAAAAACTCGTATTCTGTACTGTGCATCACGGCCTGGAACAAAACGGATCTGCCCGGTTCCCCGAGTAACCGGGTTCGGCCAGACAAAGAAAGCATCTTCATTTAAAAGGCTCTGTGATGAAGCTATAGACGGCAGATGCTCCAGAGGCCAGCATCTTTCCCCGCCTCTGTCCATCCCGGTATTCCAGCCATCAGATTCAAAACCGGTAAAGAAAGCACCCAAAACCCCGCCTGCAGTAATAGACATTATTCTGCTCTGGCTCTCTCCGTCAAACCTGTGAAGAATCGGAGTGCCTATGGGTTTGTCGCCGAAAGCATAGGGGCTGCCGCCTGTGGGAACTCCACTGCCGTTCCATATGAAGACCCTTCCATCTCTCAGGGATGAACAGGCAAAACCGCTTCCCCCAAGACCAGACGTGAATCTTGAGTATTCGTATGTCAGTGAATCTGTCTCTGTTGTAAATGGCCAGTCGGTTACCATGGTTCCCGAAGATGAGAAAGCTTCGATACCGATGGTGGTTTCCACCAGAATTTCTATATTCCCGTGGCTGTCCAGGTCGGCCATGAAAGGATCTGAAAGAACCTGCCCCTGCAGACTTATTGGGAAGCCTGGTTCGCTGGCACTGGTCTCGTCATACATCCACAATTTTCCACCGGAGACAACAGCGGTTTCAACATCTCCGTCACGATCAAAATCACCGGCAACAGGCAGTGTTGAATTCTCGCTGCCCGGGTGAACCGGCCAGCCAAAAATGGTTCCGCCACCAGGGCCGACTCTTCTCACAGAACCGTCTACTGCCACAAGAATAAGACCGGGATCTGTTTCATGCGGGAATAAACATCCGCCAATAATATCCATTGCAAAGGTTTTGGGCCACCTGGCGTCTAAACTTCCATCAGGGTTTACCCTGTAGACTTCACGGTTCTCAAGAATTGCAAATACACTGTTCAAAGATTGTGAGGCTATGACCTGAACCGCAGGTGAAGGAAGATCAACAGGCCATCCCGGAGCCTGGGACCAGTCTGGAAGGCGCATATGGATCTGGCCGTCTTCCTCGGGAATCACCAGGTACTCGGTTCCCCCCACTGAGAAAACAACCAGTGGAGCTGTTACATTCAATCCCAGTGGGACCGGACCCGATCCATCTGCAGGAACGAACTTGGCCTGACCGTTGCCGGTGACAAACGCTGTAAGAATTCCATCCGGGGAATTCCATAAAACCGAACCGAATCTTGCTGCACCAACCGAAACAGGCCACCCTGGAACTGTTCCAAGAAGGCTGTAGACAAAACTCATTGAATTTGCAGAGTTATCGAGAACATCTATTTTTACACCGGTATAACCACCCCATGAAGCATCTGTGGAAGGGGTTGTTTCAGGGGAGAACTCCCATGCGTAGCCATCTCTTTTCCAGGGATCGTATTCACTGCCCTCAATGCTGAACCATGTGGCAAATCCGTAGTCTAGATCCTGTATTCCGTCAGCTTCCTCCACATCCACACCTTTATGGAGTGGATCAACATTCACAATATTTGCTGCCCTGTATGCACCAAGTCGGGTTTCATCAACATGCCAGATCAGAATCCCTGATCCTGGAAGACCGTAATCTCTGTCGTGGGGGCCGCACTGCCCGTTCCCATCAGGATCCCGCTGTCTGTTTTCAATAAGAAGGTATTCTGTCGAGTTCAATGGTATTTTGTAGACTTCACTCATCTGGTCAACTGTGTATTCACCGGGCGTTATCACAATCGGCTCAAGCCAGCCCAGAGCGACTCGGGACCATGCGCCTGGAGCTGCCGGCCAGTACCCGTTCATCAGCCACTGTCCATAGCCCATAAGATCCCATCCACCCACTCCAACTGCGCCTGTATAGGTATTGTAAAGATCAGGCAGACCAAGCTGATGGCCGAATTCGTGCACTATTGTACCCAGTACGCCAAGGCCGTAGTTGTCCTGAGCTTCCCGCTCCGGGTCAATACACCCTTCTCTTACCTGTACTCCATCATCTGTCTGTACGAAACCGGAACCCAGGTAGTACTCAAGATCTGAAGAATTAACAAACATTGAGTGGATGTCACCAGGGCTGTTACCAAGAATATCAGCTTCATTACCAGATCCTGCATGCATAACAATGATTGCATCATATCTTGAAAAATCCACCTGGTCATCTGCTGAAAGAACAGCATCCCGGAACAACTGGCATTGTCCTAGACCGTTTTTTGAATCTGCACCGTAATAACCCATCTGGTGATTCACCATGAATGCTTCATCATCATTCGGGTACTGGGAAAGCACAAGTTGAAGATAGCCATTACTTACATCGTTGTAGTAATCCTCTACCTGAGACATCACATCTGCAACCTCTGCACTGTTGCTTTCGAACTCTCCGTTACCGCTGGTTGAATCGGTGTAATCAGGAAGAAATTCCACCTTCAGAACACACACCCGGATAGTAGAGTCCGCATCGAGAGCCTGCGGTGAACCTTGAATGGAAACAATGGGAAAACCGTCAGAAATTCCCTCGGGAACATCCTGAACCATGGCTCCCGGAAAAGGCGGAGCCGCAAAAGCGACTCCGCATATTGTGATTGTAAGAAACAAAAACTTTATCATTAGAACTGCAGCGTCAGACTGTACTTCTGATTGTACTTGCCGGATCCCTGAAGAGATTTCTCTACCGGGATGAACGCCATATCAAGCTGGAAATCGTTCCACTGAAGACCTGCGCCGAAGGAAACACCGGAAATTGTTGTTTCTCCCTCTGTATCGTGCACGTAACCGGCCCTGAGGGCAAGAAGACTGTAGTACCAGAACTCTGCCCCGGCACCCCACTTATTGCCCTTCAATTCCTCACCGATCCCGTCTTCTATCTCAACAAGCAGCTTTGTGTAATCTGCGGCAATAAGCAGAGAAGTAAGCTCGTCCTCAAATGGAACATAGGCTACTCCAAACTTGAACTTCCGGGGAAGGGGGTTGTTCTCACTGTTACCGCCGTAACTCATATTAGGTCCAAGGTTGGTTACTGTGGCACCTACTGAGATATTCCCGAATGACTGCTCTGGAACATGATAGAGCACACCAAGATCTGCAGCAAATGAAGATCCCTTGCCGTTGTCGGCGTAGTAAAGATGATCATAGATGAATTTCAGCCCAAGCCCCACTGCCAGCCCCGGTGCTACCTCTGTGCCAAAAGCAGCGTCAGTTGAAATACCGTAGGAGTAGAATGTACCGATTGGCTCAGTGCTGCCAGCTTCGATCTCCTGCTGCTCACCCATGGACATGAA
>JAGLDB010000154.1 GCA_023145935.1 Candidatus Sabulitectum sp.
TGCCGCAATAACTTCATCCTGTTCTTCCTTTGTCAGCTCTCCAAACACAGGCAGAGAAATAACCCTTTCACTGCTCCTTTCAGAGATTCTGAAATCGCCTTCCGAGTAGCCAAGATCAGCAAAGCATTCCTGAAGATGAAGAGAGAGAGGATAGTAAACAGCACAGCCGATCTGTCTGGCCCTCAGAAAACTTAAAAGTTCGTCTCTGTTCTCAGCCAGAAGTGTATACTGGTTGTAAATAGACAATGCTCTTGGATCAATGGAAGGAGTCTCTATCTGACTGATATCAGCGAATGCTTTGTTGTATCTCTCTGCATTGGCTCTTCTTCCTGCATGCCACTCCTCAAGTTTACGAAGTTTAACTCTGAGGAATCCTGCCTGTATTGCGTCCATGCGGCTGTTTGTGCCTACTTCCGAATGAAGATAGCCTTTCCCGCCATGTTCGCGGATACTCCGCAACCTTACTGCGAGCTCAGGATCGTTTGTGGTGAGCATTCCTCCGTCTCCAAGGGCACCCAGATTCTTTGATGGAAAGAAACTGAAACACCCTATGATGCCAAGAGAACCGGCCCGAGAATCTTTCCACCCGGCGCCTGCAGCCTGAGCAGCATCTTCTATCACAGGAAGATCCCATGTGGATGCTGTGGCTAGAATGGCATCCATGTTGCAGATCTGTCCAAAGAGATGAACCGGTATTATTGCAGCAACTTTTTTTCCTGTCTTTCTATGAACAACACCCCTGTTAGTAATTGCACAGTTGTTGTTAAGCCACTCCTGAAGAAGGTCAGGATCCATGTTGAAGGTATCCGGTAAAATATCCACGAAGACCGGAGTTCCACCTGCCCTCACAATAGCTCCAGCTGTGGCGAAGAATGTGAATGGTACGGTGATTACAAGCTCGTCTCTCTGAAGTCCTATGGCTTGCAGCGCAAGAATCAGAGCATCGGTCCCTGAAGCGCATGCGATTGCATCTGCCGTTCCAGAGTACTGGGCAAATTCCTTTTCGAGAGCCTCCATTTCAGGTCCTTTGATAAACCTTGAAGATGAAAGAGCATCTGCAAAAACCTGTGTCAATTCTTCTTTTATGTCTGCGTGCTGACGATTGATATCAAGAAGCGGTACCCGCATTGCCTTGTTCCTTTCTGTATGGATTCAGTGAGCGCCTTTTCCGGTGAGAACCACGAGAACCGTTCTCGCAAGAATCTCCAGATCAAGAAAAAGCGACTGATTCTCTATGTACTGAAAATCGTGTGTGAGCTTTCTGGACACATCCTCCAGAGTGGTATCATACTCCAGGTTAACCTGAGCCCATCCGGTTATTCCCGGCTTTACTGTCAGGCGTTTATCGTAGAACGAGTAAACAGTTCTGAGCTCTTTAATAATTTCAGGTCTTTCCGGCCTTGGGCCAACCACAGCCATATCCCCGGTAAGAACATTCAAGAATTGTGGAACTTCATCGATGCGTGTTTTCCTGATGATCTTTCCAATTCTGGTAACCCTTGCATCATCTTTGCCTGCCCATACCGCACCGGTGCCTTTTTCTGCATTGGCCACCATGGAACGAAATTTGAATATTTTGTATACCCTGCCACCTTCTCCGGTTCTCTTCTGTCTGTAGAAAACGCTGCCTTTTGAATCAATGACTATCAAAAGACTGACTATTATCCACAAAGGCAGCCCCAATACGATAACCAGAAGGCTGATCACATAATCACTGGTGGATTTAACCAGTTTCTCCCAGAATGAAAGCCTGTCCGGCACAAGCTCCATAAGAGGCTGTCCCAGAATCTGGGTATTGTGTACATGCCCGGCCACAACATCGAAAAGATCCGGGACAAGTTTGACACGGATTCCACTTTGAACTGCAGGCAGAAGAAGGCTGAGAATATCATCGTGAAAATTCGAAGCAATTGTGACCAGAAGAGCTGTAATGTTGTGCTGTTTTGCCAGCTTTGTAATGTCAGCTACTTCACCCATAGGCTTCTGTGGAATGGCAGGATCTGTAACCGGATGAGGAGGGTTTATAAATCCAATCACATTGTATCCCATTGAAGGATTTATCGCAAGATAGTCTTCAAGTTCTTTTGCAGATTTTCCAAGACCGATCACCAGAACATTCCTTCTAAGAAGCTGCTTTTTTGCAAATCGTCTTTCAAGCAACCGGGACGAACACCTCGCCGAAAAAACCAGAAAATTGATAAGGGTAAAGTAAACAAAGAATATCCACCGACCAATGGAAGCCCTTGGTGTGATAAGAAAGGCAAAAAGTGAAAGAATTACGAAACCGGCAACTACCGGTTTAAAGACCATTCTGATCTCGTCAGCCCAGCTTCTGTCCCAGTGCAGGCGATACGCACCGGTAAGAGCAAATATCACCCACCAGTAAATAATTGATACCATACTGCCGTATATGATTATCTGTGTTGAAATTGGAGAAACACCGGGGAAAATCCCCCATTTGAATTTGATAAGAGCAGAAATATACAGTGCCAGGTAAATTGCCATTGCATCAAGAAACATACCTATAAATATACTGATTCTTCTCATTTGTTCTTCCTGAAAAGGTGTTTTCTGAACGTAGAGAAGGCCCTTATGGTTCTACGACCCTCTGTGGCAGGATGAAGCACTGTCTGCAGAGCCTTATAAAAAAGATACTGCGGTCTGAGATAGAACTTGCGTCTTGCTTCACCACACCAGTTTACAAGATCCTCAGCAGAAAGACCGGGCAGATCCACAACACAGTTGTGAAGACCGTCGTCGGTAAGCCATTCCCTGTAATCCTCGGTTCTCAGCATGCCGGAGGTGCGGTATTCTTCGTACAGCCTTGTGCCCGGATAGGCCATAATGGGGAAAAACTGTGCTGTATCCGGCTTCAGAATGATTGCCATTCTAAGAGTCTCTGCCAGGGTTTCCAGTGTCTCCCCTGGATTTCCTGCCATGAAACATCCGTGAACAAGAAGACCTGCCTGTCTGGCTCTTTTTGCAAAAGTAAGATTCTGTTCTACTGTTGTTCCCTTGCTGACCCTGTTAAGAATTTCCTGACTTCCTGATTCATAACCAACAATTATCATTCTGCAACCGGCCCTGCGCATTTTTTTCATGGCTTTCAGAGAAAGGGTTGCCCTGGTGTTCGCCGTCCATGGCAAATTGCATCCCGCAACGATAAGGGCATCAGAGACTTCCTCAACACGACGGGAGTCCACGCTGAATGTATCGTCTTCAAAGACTATCTCCTGTACCTGCGGAAAATACTTCTGTACCTTTATAAATTCTTCGGCTACATTCTGTGGAGATCTGGAACGATAAGTCCCTCCGTGAAGAACCTGAGGCCAGAGACAAAATGAGCATTTGAAAGGACACCCTCTGCTGGTGATGATCATCACAGAAGGATATCTGGCAGCGGCAAAAAAGTAGTTTTCCGGCTTCAAGTGCTTTCTGTACACATCTGCAAGCATGGGAAGAGAATCAAGGTCGGCAAGCAATTCCCGTTCGCCGGTAAAGAACGGCTTTTCTTCACTATTCAGCCATACGCCGGGAACCTGTCTGATATCTTCTTCATTCTGATATGCATCTGCAATGGCCGGAATAGTAAGATCATATTCGCCCGGGGCAATACCGGTAATAAAGGGCGCAGACAGCAGAACTTCTTCCGGAAGCGCACTGACATGTGTTCCCACCAGAAAAATCAAAGACAACGGCAGCAGCTCCTTGATCTCTCTGGAAATGGAAAGATCGCTGTGAATTGAAGGTGTACTTGTGTCAAGTACTATCATTGCGGGAGATGCCGTCTTCAGCTTCTCCAGTAATTGATCTTTTGTGATGTTCTCTGCAGGACAATCGTAGAACAGTACATCATGTCCTGACCTTTCAAGGGTACCAACTGAATAAGCCAGCCAGAAGGGCCAGTACATCGTTCCGCTCTTTACAATTGCAGGTGATCTGGATGTTCTTGAAAACTTGCCGTCCATAAATGGCGGGTTTACTACAGCAACTTTCATAGAAGAGCTTCAATCTGCTCAAGGAAACAATCAGCGGTTTTCTCCCAGGAAAAGATTCCTGATCTTTCCTGACCTTTCTTTCCCAGTTCCATGAGCTCTTCAGGAGAAGCTGCGGACAGTTCCGCCATGCCTCGCATTATGTCTATGACCGAATAGGGATCTATAAGAACCCCGGTATCCCCCACTACCTCTTCAAGAGCCGTGGTCTTGGAAGCCATAACAGGAGCCCCTGTGGCCATTGCTTCCAGAGCGGGCAGACCAAAACCCTCGTAAACGGAAGGAATCAGAAGCGCCTTACATGTCAGGTAAAGATTGCGCAACTCCTCATCAGAAATGTGTGTGAGAACTTTGATATTTGATCTTGCCGGATTCGAATCCAGATGCTTCCGGAAATAGCTGTATGCACGATCCTTCCGGACAACCATGGTTAGCGGTGGTGTCTTCTCGTTCAGTGCCCAGAGTCTACCGTACGCGGTGAGGAAACGGGGGATATTCTTATAGCCGCGAGCATTGCCTACATAAAGAAAGAAGTTCTGTCTCTCCAGCTGTGAAGAAACTGGAGAAGTGAACAGGGCCTGCCCCTCGCCGGTGATAAACACCATGTCTGTTGCAGACTGAAAACCTCTCATCACATCAAGCTTAGTTGTCATTGTGGGAACCGCAATGGCCGAGGCATGCCCGATGGAAGCTTTCAGTGCCCTGCGAAAAATGTAACGACTGAAGGCATTCCGAATAATACTGTCGCCAAAATAACAGGGCAGGTTAAGAACCATAAGATCGTGAACAGTTATTATGGATGGAGCATCCGGTTGAGGGCCCGCCATGGAGAAGTTCAGAAAAACATCGGGCGCTATTTCGTTGATCTGACCGGAAAGCTTCCTGTTTGCCAATGTTCTGAATCTTGAAGAATCGTCCAAGATAATTTCTGCCTGGGTGTTCTCAAGGTGAAAAGCGGAGGCTTTTCCGATAAGGACAGTTATTTTCCAATCAGGCCTCTTTTTTATGATACACTTTGTTACATTTAGAGAGAATCTGCTGATCCCATCCACATTCTCCTGTACAGCCCTTGCATCGATCA
>JAGLDB010000155.1 GCA_023145935.1 Candidatus Sabulitectum sp.
TCTACAAGAATAAGAACTGTTGCAAAAACACTTGTGACCATACCCAACAAAGAGATCGTAGACTCTACCATAGACAACCTCTCCAAAAGACCGATGCGAAGGTGTACGATCACAATTGGTGTTACATACGACGCCACAGCTGCAAAGATGCAGGAACTTGTAGACTCCCTCAGAAAAATGCTTGAAGAAGATGACATGGCGGAAGAAAATGGAGCAAATGTTCATTTCTCCACCTTCGGTGACTCGTCGCTGAATGTCGAAATGCTCTTCTTCATCAGAACTACGGATTATTCAAAATTCCTTCAGAGCAGACAGGATCTCAACTTGAAGATCATGCGCGTTGTTGAGGAACTTGGTCTCGATTTCGCCTTCCCATCCACCACTGTCTACCTGGAGAAATAGTGGAAGGACACAGAAAACGGCTGAAACAGCGTTTTCTTAGAGCAGGCATAAAGGGCTTCACTGACCGTGAAGCCCTGGAACTGCTTCTTACCTATGCCGCTCCCAGAAAAGACACGAGGAAACTGTCGAAAGATCTGCTGGAAAAATTCGGTAGCCTGAAAAACATACTGAATCAGCCACCTTCAAGCCTTATGTCAGTTGATGGGATCGGAGAATCCGCAGCAACACTCATCAGCTTATTCTCCCAGCTTGCTGCAAGGTCGGAAAGCCCGAAAGAAAAGATAAAGATCACAGGCCCGGATGAAGTAGCGGAATACCTGAAGAAAAGACTTGGCTCCCAGAGAAGAGAACGGTTCAGCGCCCTTCTGCTTAACTCGTCAAATTCTCTTCTTGCTGAAGTTGACCTGGAATACGGAACGGTGAACAGAACACAGGTCTACCCCAGAAACCTTGTGGAAAAGGTGATCGCACACAGTGCAGCAGGTGTTATACTGGTTCACAACCATCCCGGGGGGAAAACAGACCCCAGCCGTGAAGATATTGCTTTAACAAGAAAACTGATCAAACTGGGAGAAGACATGGATTTCAGAATACTTGATCATTTCATAGTCACCGAAGATGAGATCATCAGCCTTAAAGCAATCGGGCTTCTTGATAGATAATTGCCGTTTCTGAATGTGCCTCTGCGGGCGATTGGTTCCACTGAGAAACAAATATTTAGACGGTGACAGATCCAAAAAAGACTGCTATATTGAGGCACATATTTAATGATGTATTATCAAAGTATCAGGGAGGAAGTAATGATCAGGAGAATACCAGTTGCTGTGATAATTCTTCTTGGAATTCTGCTCTATCTGCCTACCCTCCGTACGGGATTCCTCACTGATGACTTCCTTGACTGCAACCACACCCTCCGGGAGGTTCCTGCTGCCTTTTCGGCTCAATACGGGGGGGGGTACAGGCCTCTAATTATTCTCAGCTGGGCACTGGACAACAGCATCTGGGGTGTGGAGAATCAAACTGGCTGGCATGCCACTAACCTGTTTCTGCTCTCAGTAGCATCATTTCTCGTTTTTGTATTCATCAGCCAGTTTATAAAAAAGGCAGTGGCCGTTTACGCCGGTACAGCTCTTTTTATGTTTTCTTATCCCATGGCTGTTGCAGTTGCAAGAGTCTCATGGAGAACCACAATTCTTGCGCTGATCCCATTTCTTCTGTCTATCATTATTGTATCAATATGGAGCAGAAACTCAAAGGGAAAGTGGATGCCTTTTGCAGCCGCATTCCTTTATCTGGTTTCTCTTCTGATTAAAGAAACTACTGTAGCAGCTCTTCCTGTAATGGTACTGGTGGCATACTGCTCTGCTCCTGACATCGCAAGATTGCGAAAAGCCGTTTGGGCTTTCGCCATAGCTCTTATACCTCTGCTTGTCTACGGGTTGTTAAGGTACCGTGCAATGGGTTTTGGTGTAAATTACGCTGACAGCTCTTCTTTCGGGTTCTTTATGGCAAAGAATCTGATTCTCCAGAATGCAATTGTCTGGCAACCCTGGCTCTCCGGCGTTTCTGCCAGAGTTTTGCTCCTTCTTTATCCCATAGCGATTTACTTCGGGGTTCCAAAGTGGAAGAACCGACTCCTTGTTTTCGTTACCGGAGCCTTTCTGATGCTTCCAGTGAGCAATCTTACCCTGAGGCCGGATTTCTCCGTGGCCGCATTACCAGGAGCGGCTCTTTTTCTGGGATTTCTTATAGAGAGAATTCATGGGAAAAGGCTTCTTTACCCGGTTCTGTTCATTTTCTTTGCAGGAATAATTCTGTTTTCCAGAGATGAAATAAAGACTCTAAAGCTCGCCTCGAGCTATGTGGAAAGAACTACAATCAGACTGGCAGAGATTGCTGAAGAACTGCCTGGGAATGGACCTCTTTTTGTAAATGGTGTTGATAATGCAGTCGGGGTTTACGGCACATTCTGGCCCGGGGAATACATGGTTCCAATGCAATGTCTCGGAATACATCCGGATAGATTTGTAACGGGAACGAACAGAATATGGGAGGGTCTGACAACAGAGAACGACCCGGGATTCCTGGCATTCATGGCTGACGACGGAGTGCAATACACATCTGTACAAATCTCTGCGGATATGTATTCTGAACTTCCCGACACCACTGTATTGCTCTCGGGCAGCATACCAGCAGGCAGATTGATCCAATATCCATCCTGCGTGGGCCCTTATGAATCCGGCTCTCTGCTATTAATCTCACCGATGCTTCAGGATTCGGTTCTTACAGTTAGCCCTGAATTCAGAGATGGTTTCGCCTATTACGATCTGGCAGCAGTACCTCTGTGGCTCGCCGCAAACGAAGCCACTGTTATTATTACGGAGAAACCCACAGAACTCACCTTCTCAAGCAAGAACATATCTCTTGATGCTGCCCTGAATACCCTTGCTTCCAAAGCAGAGCAAAATAGTATGGAAACTATCTGATATAAACCAGTTGATTCATCTTAGCTCTCTGTTATTCTTCCAGCTCTTTTTCCAAATCCAGATGAAGAATCCTCTTCCCGTGAACAACCGTAAGCACAAAAATCCTGAAATCTCTAATCTCATAGATTAGTCTATAATTGTATATAAAATGTTCTCTAACATTCTTGTCGTTTTCTTCCGGTACCGCTCTGCCGGAAAGAGGAAAAGATTCCAGAAGCCTGGTTGCTTCAACGATCTTTGTTACTACCGAATCGGCATAAAAAGGCGAATCTTTTTGAATGTACTGTGCGATCTCTTCAACATCAATGATTGCCCCATCTGTCCAGACTACTTCATAATCCACTTATCAAGCCTGTCCTCTGCTGCTGCCTGGGAGTGAATTTTCCCATCCTCAATGTTCTTTCTGGCATTTCTCAACTTTTCTGCAATGTAAAGATGGTACTGAATGTCTTCAAACGTGCTTTCATCCGGAAGCCGCTTTATCAGGTTCACTGCTTCCATTTTCTCCGTCGACATCATCTGCTCTCCCATGTTCTTATGCTTCCTCCGTTCTTTCTGTGGTTCATATAGTTAATGTAATCAATTATTGCCAAACCGGCATTCTTCAGTATTCTCAAAAAACTATCTGATATAAACCAGCTTTATTGACTGTAACCGATGAGATTCAACTGCAAAATACACACCGCACGGCAGGTCAACAGGGGTCCATTGAACCGAACCGGTACCGATGACTGAGGATACTCTTCTACCCGCCGGATTGTAAAACAGAACTTCTGTTTCAACAGATGAGGGCAGATGAATGGTGAATGAAGCAGCAGGGTTCTGAACAACAGAGAGCCCAGTAGATTCATACTGCTCAACACCCAGAGGCGGCACCAGTTTCACAGCATCAGCCACCATTACTCCAGGAAAACTCTCCGACCCCAGGATCTGAATGGAGCACTCTCCATCAAAAGAATAACTTCCAAGTGAAACCCATTCACCTCCACCGCTTCCATGCTGATCAGCGTAGATGTCTGTGTGACCCCCGGAATGATTAATACGGTAACAGACCGAAGAAGATCTGTCATTACCCGAAGTCCACCAGCTGTTCACAGTAAAACTGCCGTAAACCGGGATCATGGAAACCCATGACGCCGTTCTGCCCTGCTCTGCCTCTGTGGCAGCACAGTTCATCATCCACGGTGCACCTGAAGCTTCCACTACCCACTCAAGAGAATCATCCACGGAAAACCCCGGTGAGAGGTTGTCCATAAGTATGACCCCGTTGCCGTAATCAGGCACCGATAGCCCCAGAAAACTACAGATTCCGTTTGCATAGGCCCAGGCCTGTATTCCTTTGTGATCGTTAACATTGAATGCGTACAGGTATGATTCATTCCAGTTCTGATCGTAATCCAGAAAACTTCCCTCTCCTAGAATTGCAGGCATGTTCGTTTCCCGGATAACATGAAGATAATCCCCGACTTTTACCCCTCGGTCCGTGTAGCCGTAACCGGCTACAAGACTGCTCTGTACAGGAACTGCAAGCTGATATGAGATATCGTCAGGCTCAAGTGAGTAACAGAATGTCTCTGTTCCCTGTACTGCTCCATTGAAAGCATTCTCATGAAGAGAGATAAAATAATCAAAACCCCAGGAATTTGCGTAACCGCTTCTATCCTGAAGAGATACATTGTAATCACCGTCACGGGTCAAGCCAACGAAAGAAATACCAGGCACCTGATTCAGCAGGTTCTCCAGCAGCAGTGCCTCTTCAAGAACCACATCCTTTTCAAGGCAGTATTCTCCCACAGCACCGGTACTGGTTCCTCCGTGGCCCGGATCAAGACAAACAGTTATGCCACCCAGAACAACAGAGCAGACAAGCTTAAAAAGAAAGATCATCCAGGCTCACGCATTCCGGAATCCCCCAGTTCTCGTCCACAAACCAGAGTACACCGCAGGAGCAGGCCGGTCTGGTTTCAAGAACTTCCGGGGTAAATGTTACCTGAACAGCTTTCCCGCCAGGCCTAACAAACCAAATGTCAGCTGCTGTAATACTGTGCCCGTCATCCTCTGACTTACAATAAAACAGCCCCGACAGCTCTGTACTCCAGCAGGGCTGAGAACCATTGGCAACCACATATGAATTCTGTCCAAACGGCACATAAACTATTTCTCCGGTAAGAGAAGACACAAGAACATC
>JAGLDB010000156.1 GCA_023145935.1 Candidatus Sabulitectum sp.
AGCAGTGGCAATAGTGGGATGTACCATTGAAAAAAGAAATTTTACAGGTGTTGAGCGTATAACCGGTCTCATCATTCTGTATCCAGTATCGCCGGTTCCCAGCCCGTCACCATGAGACAGAAGAGTTTTTCTGCCGTCGATAATTTCAGAATGAACGGTATTGTAGATTATCTGCATTCCAGTTTCCGATTCAAGCTTGTTGCCGCACCACCAGTCATGGTTCCCTGGAAGGAAAAACACCTTCCAGCTACAATCCGACAGATCTTTAAGAAGAGAGAGTACATCAGAAAAACCAGCAGGAATCACAGTACGGTATTCAAACCAGTAATCAAAAAGATCACCAAGGATCCATAGTCGACCGGGTTCTTTCTTCTTCAGATCCTTTAGAAAATTCTTTAAAGGTTCCCTGCCCGGATGGTACTTTCCGTTGGGATAGAGGTGTACATCGCTGATAAAGTAGTGGTTCACTGAGATCCTCGCAGAGTCCTTTCAACGCAGCCGAATCCATATGCGCTCACAACAGTTCCATCACTGCGGACAAGAGATGCAACAGGGAGATGATCTGTAACAAGAAAATCTTTCAGCTCTTCATCTCCCAGAGCGACACTGATGGATATACCCAGTTCATTCAACTGAGTCTGAGATGCATTGCGTACTGCAGGCGTGAATTGAACAGGAATAGCTGTTATTCCTCTCTCATGAACGGTGGACAGAGACAAAAGGTCACTTTCATTCTCAGTGTATTCGCCCAGAGGCAACCAGCAGTACAGAAGAACTGCATTGTGATCGCTCTCGTTCATTTCAAAAAAACCATCAGCGTCAGGCAGAAGAACTGTTCCCGGCAGGGAAAGTACTTGTTCCGGGCTTGCAACAGCAATGGTTTCCAGAGAATCGTTTCCGTCTTTACATCCGGACAATACAAGCAGAAGAGAAAATATAAAACTGATACTTCTTACCATGTTTATGGTACCTCGCTAAATATAATTGACACTGTACCATCGGTTTCCGTGTAATCAAGCGGGAATGGGATATCATCCGGCAATCTGAGGTTTGGAAGGGTGGTTCTTCCACAGTTATCTATGGTTACAAAGGTAACCATTTTCCCGATATCCACAGTTATGGTAACGGGGTAGAGTTCCCAGCTGCCTTCCCCCCGGCGTTCAGCCAGGATCCATGAGATGGTTGAAAGGTCATTGCCTGATCTTATGGAATTTGCAGGTGACCTGAACAGCATCAAAGGCAGAAGAGCAATCAGAGTGCCTGCTGCTTTTAAAATACCCGAAGGAAGAATCACGCTTTATCAAACAGGTTGGATATAGAACTTCTTAGAGCCTGCGGAGCAGAAGTTCTAAGTAATCCCACAGTTCGGCCGTGAAGTTTTGAGGCGTTACCAAGAAATTTCTCGCAGTTGGGGCAACTTTTGAGATGGTTCTCGACTCTGACCACTTTCTCCGGAACAAGTTCACCGGAAATGTAATCGTTGTAATGATCAAGCACAAAAACACATTCAGGACTCATTGGCCTCCAATCCTTCATTGAACCACTGGCTGAGCATATTCTGCATTGAGGCTCTGGCCCGGTGCAACCTTGATCTAACGGTTCCCACTGGAATTTCAAGCAGCTTTGCTGTTTCTGCGTAAGAAAAACCTTCCACATCACAGAGCAGCACAACACTTCTGAAATCCATACTGAGCCTGGCCATTGCCTTCTCTATGTCTTCACGCATCACACCACGAAGAAACAACTCAAAGGGCTGAGGCCAGACGCTTCCAGTGAACCTCTGATCACCTGACTCGACCTCATCAGTCCAGTCGCTGGGAACCTCACCTCTGCTTTTAGCTCTGTGCTGGTTAAAAAATATGTTTCTCATGATTGCAAACAACCAAGCCCTGGCATTAGTTCCCTGCTTGAACTGCTCTGCGGCCTTAAGTGATCTTGCACAGGTTTCTTGTACAAGATCTCCAGCATCCTCGCTGTTTCTTTCAAGATGCCACGCATACCTGTACATACTGTCCAGGTTTGCCATCACTTCACCCTCAAATGCCAGTCTTTTCTCAGACTTTTTATTCATCAATCCTCCATGTATGGAACATTAGCAAAAGGAACCTCTTCGGCAAGTGCTGTAAATCCGGGAAGTGTAGCTGAGTGACCGTTCTTTCAGCCTTCCTATGTTGTGGTGATATGGGTACATCCACAACCTGTAGTAGTCAGGGGTTGTTTTAGACACTAAATATTGATAATTTGGGCAAAACGAAATTTTGAGGGGAGATGTTGTGTCTAAGAAGAAAATTGGTCTGTTTGAAGACTTTTTTAATACTGAAGAGAAGAAGGAAGAGCGGGAGCAGCCTCTGGTAGAGAATCTTGTAACTCCTTCATTTACTCCAAACGCCGAATTGGTCCTAAGAAAGCGCTATCTCACAAGGAACAGTGAAGGGGACATCCTGGAGACGCCTTCAGAGATGCTTTGGAGAGTTGCTTCCTGTGTTGCTGACGCGGAGCAGAAGTGGGATGGAGATACAGGCCAGTGGGCTACGGTTTTCTATAATATGATGGCACGGAAAGAGTTCCTTCCTAATTCACCAACGCTGATGAATGCCGGAAAAGAGCTTGGACAACTCTCTGCCTGTTTTGTTCTTCCTGTGGAAGACAGCATGGATAGTATTTTCTCTGCAGTAAAGAACACTGCACTTATTCATAAAAGTGGTGGGGGAACCGGATTCTCATTTTCAAAGATAAGACCGGCAAATGACTATGTTCATTCCACAAAAGGCGTTTCCAGCGGACCTATTTCTTTTATGACAGTGTTTGACCATGCAACGGAAACTGTTAAGCAGGGGGGTGTTCGCAGGGGAGCAAATATGGCAGTGCTTCAGGTTGATCACCCTGATATTGAGCAGTTTATCACAGTTAAGCAGGACATGGGACTGTTGAATAACTTCAATTTATCTATTGGAGCTACTGAGTCATTTATGAATGCCGTTGAAAGAGGTGAGGATTTTTCTCTGATTAATCCGCGAGACGGCGCAACTGTAAAAACGATGAGTGCAAAGTCAGTTTTTTCACAGATTGTAGACTCTGCCTGGTCCAGCGGAGAACCTGGACTCGTTTTTATTGACAAGATAAATGACGCAAACCCAACACCGCATATAGGCGAAATCGAAGCTACAAACCCTTGTGGAGAACAGCCTTTGCTGCCATATGAAGCCTGTAATCTGGGTTCAGTTAATCTTTCTCTCATGGTTAGAAGAGGACCTAACGGACTCCCTGAAGTGGCATGGACCCGTCTTGAAAGAACGGTTAGAAATGCTGTGAGGTTTCTGGATGATGTTATTGAAGTGAACAAGTATCCTCTTCCTGAAATCACAGATATGGTCATGGGTAACAGGAAGATAGGTCTTGGACTAATGGGGTTTGCAGATCTCCTCTTCAGATTATCCATTCCATACAACAGCGAGAAAGCCCTTGTTCTTGCTGAGGAAATAATGAGTTTTATCGCAGACAAGGGCAGGCAGACAAGCTCGGACCTTGCAAGGGAAAGAGGGGCGTTCCCGAATTTCAAGGGAAGTCTTTTTGATACAAGGAATATGCCAGCCATGAGAAATGCAACTGTAACTACCATTGCTCCCACAGGATCTATCAGCATTCTTGCCGGTTGCTCCAGTGGGATTGAGCCTGTTTTTGCTCTTGCCTATACCAGAAGGAACCTTTTAGACGAAGGTGACGAGCTTCATGAAGTGGTTCCTGAGTTTGCGAAAGTTGCAATGGAAAGGCATTTTCATACAGCAGAGCTTATCGGTAAAATTGCGGAAAAGGGAAGCTGTAAGGGTATGGAGGAGGTTCCGGAGGATATTCGCGAAGTCTTTGTCACTTCCCATGATATCAGTCCTTCTTATCATGTAAGAATGCAGGCTGCTTTCCAGAAGTACACCGATAACGCAGTTTCAAAAACAGTAAATCTTCCCAATGATGCCACACGCGAAGATGTTTCAAGAGTTTTTCATCTGGCACGGCAACTCGGATGCAAAGGAGTTACTGTTTACAGAGACGGGAGTCGTGACAAGCAGGTATTGAATCTGAATTCTGATACACCGGAAGCAAAGAACGAACCGGTCCTGGTGGGGCCACGTCCACGACCCGAGCTTACAAGAGGTGTGACAAGAAGAGTAAGAACAGGCTGTGGAAATCTCTATGTAACTATAAATGAAGATGAGCATGGACCTGTGGAGATATTCAGTCAAATGGGCAAAGCGGGAGGCTGTGCTGCAAGTCAGAGTGAAGCCATTAGTAGATTGGTATCTCTTGCGCTGCGAAGCCATGTTCATCCATCGGAGATTGCGGATGAACTCAAAGGCATAAGTTGCCACAGGGTTGCATGGCAGAATGGAGTGAGAATATTGTCTTGTGCGGATGCCATGGGTAAAGCTCTTGAATGGCACATGAATAGCACTGACGGTGATTCTGAAGAACAACTTGAAAATAATGCTGATGAAACGGTTATTGTTAAGGAAGACTCCGGTTCGTCTGCTTCTGTTAACAATCTAGCCGGGGCGTGTCCCTTTTGCGGAGGTCCTTTGAAGTATGAATCAGGTTGTGTTTCCTGTGCGCTTGAATGCGGATACTCGGAGTGCGGGTGAGCCTCACAACTGGAGAGGGTTCTCTCTTCTCGAGGGATATCTCCACGGAGCAGATGGTTACACCTGCCCGCTTACCGGCAGTTCAGATTACCGGTACAGACTTTACGGAAACGATGATACTTTTGCAGTAAGGGGCTTGTACTCTGTACACCCTAAACTTTCGCATCCTGCTAGTCTCCTTAGCCCCAGCATCGTTACTGGTTCAATTACATAGCGATGCTATGCGTATAAACCAGTGCCTTGCTGGAGAGCAACAGGGCCAGTAAACGAGCGCGTCCCAAACGTTAGTATTTAGTATGGAACTCAGGATAGCAGTGCATTATATCAAAACATTAAGGCATACAAAGCACTAGGAGTCTGACCGAGAATACAACATCGGCATTAGCCACCACACGAACGGCTACAATACACGCCGATTATCGTCAAATAGCACTGCTATTC
>JAGLDB010000157.1 GCA_023145935.1 Candidatus Sabulitectum sp.
CAGGAAATACCACCGTTCTTCAATGTTGAGGGGTTCGACTTCAAGGGTGATACTCTGTTTGTAAGCGACCCTGCAGATCAGTCTCTAGCTGCTGTTTCACTTACCTCCGGCCTGCAGATCTGGAAAGCGGGGGAACAGGGCGAGGGGCCGGGGCATTTCAACGGTATCTGTGAAATTGCAGCCGGACCTTCCAGAATCGCAGTCTGCGACATGGGAAACAGCAGAGTTACACTGCTGAATTATTCCGGTGAGTTCCTCACTGATATTCCTGTTCAATGCCCGTTCGATGTGATGTGGAAAGGCGACACTCTTTTTGTCCTCAGCCTTGCTGAAAGCAAGCCTTTGAATATGTACAATGCAGATGGCGAGTTCCTTGACTCGTGCGGTGAACTTCCCGAAGAGTTGGATCTGTTAGCCTATGCGAACAGACACCTCCATGGAATGGTTACCCCTGATGGAAATGTTCTTGTGATCTCCCGTTTCGTTGGCGGAATATGGAAGATCGACCCTGCCACCGGTGCAACTGAATTGTTTTCAGAAATCTCACTGCCTCAAGGTGAAATGGTGAATGATCTGGCAAGTGGCTCCTTTATGGTTCTCTGCCGTGATGTGTTTATTGGTCCTGATGGAATGGTGAATGTAATTCTTCCTGTGTTCACAGAAGAAGGCGGCAACCTGTTTGACGGTGGAGAGATGCAGCAGACATCCGCAGTCCACAGGTACAACTGGGATGGCAAGTATCTGGACAGCTGGGTAATCCATGGTACTGTTGGTGTAGTTCTGGTCCACGAGAATCTGCTCTATTCCGCAGACAGATACGCAGATGGTGTTGTGATTGGTCACCATGTAACTGGATTGGATCGGAGCATTCCTGTTGATGCTGACGAAGGCACATCACAGTCTTCATAATTCATCAGATCTGAATCAATTCCCGAGCACCTGTGTTTGTCATTGCAGGCCCAGGTGCTTCAGGATATGCCTGGCAAGCTTATTATCAATTTCGCTGTGTCTCGGAACCGGATGCTTCATCCCGGTAGCCGGATTGATGTAAATATCGTGTCTACTTCCGTGACGAAGCAGATAGCAACCTCTTTTCAGAAGAGACTTTATGAGATCTTTCCGCTTCACATTACGATTTCTTTTGTCTCGTACTTTTCCGGTACATCATCCATAGCCATTAAAAGGTATGCATCCTTGATGTTCTCTTCCAGTTCCTCAATGGTCTCCCCCTGAGTCATTATTTCTGGATGCTCAAGAAGCTTTCCCAGCCAGAATTTATCTGATTTCCAGTAAATCATATTCATTCTTGCTTTCATTTCACCACTCTTTGCATTTCAACTCCAAAAGAATATTTATGTTTTGCCAAACCAGACCACCTACAAAGATTTACATCAACAGAAAGAAGATGTCAACCGGGAACGGAGTGATTACTCCGTTCTCATGACAAACTCATCAGGCATTATGCTTCCCGGAACTTTCAAACAGATTCTCCGGTGCTTTGTTATGGTAGGATACGAGACAGTTAAACTCATAAGGTATACTTTGCTAGATGAAATTCTTCACCAACCTTGACTTTGAATAATCTTTGACGTATCTACATTGTAGAAACGGGGGTCGAATATGGAAACAACGGTAAAAAAGTGGGGAAACAGTCTCGCAATCAGAATTCCGAAAGTGATTGCAGAAGAACTGTGCATTAAGAACAACGCAAAGGTTGATCTTCATACTGAGAAAGGCACTCTTGTAGTAAAATCAGTAGAGATCGTCTATAACCTTGATTCTCTTCTTGAAAAGGTGACTGATGAGAATCTTCACGATGAGACGGACACTGGTGAAAGCGTTGGACGAGAAGAATGGTAAAACTGGCACTCCCACCCGGTCGTGGTGAATTAGTCTGGATTTCTTTTAGCCCTCAAGCGGATCATGAACAATCAGGAAGAAGACCTGCATTAATTCTTTCTCCCCGAAAATACAATTCACGAATTGGGCTGGCTCTCATGTGCCCTGTAACTTCCAAGGTAAAGGGTTATCCTTTTGAGGTGCCATTACCAGAGAGCTGCTTAATTGATGGAGTAGTTCTTTCAGACCAGATAAAGAGCCTTGATTGGCATGCAAGGGAAATAGAATCCATAGAGTTCTTGCCCGAGTCTTTTACAAATATCGTTCTTGGAAAACTAAGAACACTCCTATAAATTCACTATCACTACTATCAGATTCCGGTATCGTTTGTGTACGAACGATTCTGCCCTTAATGTTAATGATAACCATGAACCGATTAGGCCATGTTAAACACATGCATATATTTACGTAACACCAGAGACCTCATCCGATGAGTATAATCTGGAAGATTATTCTTTTAATCGGATACGTCATATCAACCTTGCATGATGAGCAAATTGACACATAATAGCTAGCAGTTATTTCTTCTGAATTGATGCACGTAAATTGAAAAGTTTGCTAATTTGTGTATTTTGCGTATATTACCGTCAATGTTCTAATTATGAACATCACCGGGCTTCTTTTATGTCGTCGTGAAGATTCGGTAATTTAGATGATGACATAAAACGAAAGAGATACAATGAATTTGTACGTAGGAAACCTCTCTTGGGGCGTAGATGATGACTCACTTAGAACATTCTTCGAGAGCTATGGCGAAGTAACGGATGCAAGAGTTATCACAGACAGAGAAACCGGACGCAGCCGTGGATTCGGTTTTGTAGAAATGCCTGATGAGGCCGCAAGAAAAGCAATCGCAGATGGTGATAGCAAAGAACTCGATGGAAGAGCTCTTAAAATCAACGAAGCTAAGCCTCGTGAAGAAAGACCATCACGCTACTAATATTGTTTACATGTAGAGAAGGGGCGGCTCAAATGAGTCGCCCCTTTTTTTCAACTGATACTGATTCAATATCCAATATTGGTTCACAAAATTACTTAAGTTTCATTTCAGCGACAAAGTCATCTATGGCTGTCATCTGAAGATCCGAAGAGCTGCCCTTTGATTTCTTGATGATTCTCATTGCCAATTTCTCAATAGGATTCATCTTTTCCCAGTAGATTTCACTACCAAAAAGCTTCTTTGAGATCGCGTGATTGTGAATGTCTTTACCAAAAAGCTTGAGGTATCCCCTGCCTGCTTTGCCAGTATCTCCTGAACAGATATACAGTCCGATTTTCTTCTTGAGGAGCTCTTCCCTGTTCTTCTCGCAGAAAGCGGACATCTCCCGTTGAATTTTCTCCACATAGACTGAGGCACCCAGAACTACGGTGCTGAATGGCGTCAGATCAAATTCTGGAGAGTCTTTGATGTTCACGCTTTGAACGCTATCTGATGCTTTCTTCTGAAGAATACCGGCACATTTTTCAGCTGTACCATACTTCGTGGTATAAAGAATAACTGCACTCATGGCTGCTCCTTTAACGGTGTGGCCCTACTGCACGGTAGTTATCCGGCGGTAGTGAATCCACAGCCATGTAGCCTTCGGGTACTGAGCCTGTGAATTCGTAGATGATCGTGTTGCCTGACTGCGTTCTCCAGACCTCTGTGATGAATGGTGGAGGGTTAACTACATCCCATGAATTACCATCAGGAGATCTTCGCCAGCAGCGGGAAAGCCAGGGTCTGAGGGTGGGCAGATCTCTGTCTACAACCATGTACTGCACATTGTGACTCTCAAGATAAGGCCATAGGAGCATCTCGTAATCATTGGGCCAGGCAAGTGTTGGTTTCCGGTAGACCCAGTGAAACAACTCCACATTGGGGTAGGTACAAACCCAGGCAGAGTCTGAGGAGTTCTCCCCTATCCACACTGCTGCCTCTCTGGCTTCAGATGCCCTGGCTCTGCTGTCTGACTGCATCACCTTTATGAACGGAGCAGCAAGGATCAAAACACACACCAGTACTACCCAGTACAGAAGCATTCTTCCCTTTGGCCTTTGAATTATTTCTTTGAACCCCACAGCTCCCATTCCCACAACGGCGGGAATGGCAATTGTAAGATACCTGCCTGCATGCTGATGAAGAATAAGCGCTGCAAGTACAGGTCCGATGGTCAGCAGTGGAAGAAGCATCTTCCGTCGGGTCTTCAATGAAAGCAGGGCTATCATGCCGGGAATCATGAAGATCACCAGTGTGGGCTGACCGAAGATCTCTCCTCTATGGGTACTGCCCAGTGTGAATGGCTCTATTACCCGCAAGACGCCAGCACCAAGATACTTTGCAACCGCAACCGGTCCCTGATTGTTCCACATGTCTGAAGGGGATGGTGCTGTTTCCCGCACACTCCAGGCAGACCAGTGATTCTCATTCAGAAGGAATTGACCATTCTGACTGTGAGTTGGGCTTCCGAATTCATTGATATTCCGAATAAGCCAGGGCGATACAATGATCAGAGCAGTCACTCCGCAAAGAGCAGCTTTCATCCATTTGTGTTTACCGCCTTTGATAATTATCCACAAACCCATTGCCGGAACCATAAGTACACCCTGGGTTCTGGTCAGGTAGAGAACACCGGACATACCCCCAAGCAATACTGCTCTCTTCCAGGATATTTCTTTTTTGTCTGCTGTGATCAGAATCAGATAGAAAAGAGCAAGGTAAAGCATCAAGCTGTCTGGCTGGGTAGAGAACCAGACAAACGGAGGGTCAAATGCAAGGTAGCCCAGCACCACAAGAGCAGCCTCTTTGCCGAATTGTTTCTTTGCCCAGTAAGCACCGAAAAACATAGCCAGCAGCCCGTGAAGCAGCACGACAAATTGAGCCTGTACCATTCCAATTCCTGCAATACGAAACAAAGGTATAAGCATAAGTGCCATGGCAGGCTGCCTGTTTGCCTCCGGTCTTAGAAACTCTTCTGACTGATCATAGAGAGTCCACTTCACAAAAGTGGAAAACCCCAGCCCCCTGTTGATGTTATCTGCAATCAGCATGTGAGAAGCCATGCCGTCGCCTGCAGGAATCGGGTTGCGAAGTATCACCCACCCTCTGACAAGGCCTCCGGCAAACAGAATCAGGATCGCCGCAAGAAGAAATGTTTTTTTGCTCATGTCTGGTAATT
>JAGLDB010000158.1 GCA_023145935.1 Candidatus Sabulitectum sp.
ACATTGATGTGGTTTTCAACCCCGAGCTTCATGTTGTTCATGTACTGGCCGCTTGTGTCCGCCATGTCTATGTTGTGGAAGCATTCGTGATCAGTGAACAGGGAAAAAAGCAGGTTTCTGTAATCAACACCGAAAAACCCGCGAATGTTCCAGTGACCACCGTATACATTGAAAGCAATATCTGATTCTTTGCTGCTGGTTCCCATATAGGTATCCACCGAAAGGCCTACACCAAAACTTACAGGCCCGTACTGAATCAGTTTGACTGCACTCTCAATTTCTGTGAAAATGAACTGATCTTCATCCGGCTGGAAGAACATTCTCGGTTCAAGGAAACCGTTGTTGCTTCCAGGAAAAGAAAGATTCCAACCGGATGTAAGAGCTATCAGAAGCAGAAGCACCGTGTCTACTTCTCCGCTTCCATATGATTTTTCAGCCCTTCAATAAGATATGACTCAGGCTGTGCGCCTTCAACGGCATATGTTTCATTTATCACAGTTCTCGGCACACCCTGAACCTTGTATTTTATTGAGAGATCCTGAAATTCATTGGCTTCGATGCCTTCGGCAACAACTCTGTCGGAGTATGCAGCCATACGGTGTGCAAGAACTACAGATTTAGGACAATAAGGACAGGTCGGGGTAACAAACACCTTGATGTGAAGATCTTCCTGGAGACTGTCCAGGAAAGTCATTGTTTCATCTGAAAGGGTCTGTTCCGTTCTGCCTGAATCAATGATCCCGGTGAGCAGGCTGCTGAATTCATATCCTGACGGTATACCTCGGAATATCAATCTGCCTGTGTTTCCAATACTCAATGATGGAAGCATGGCACTTTCTTTCTTCGACTCCACGATGTCCATTGTAAGCCTTGGTGAAAGTTCACAGAGTTCCGTGAGTATTGATTCAGTTTCGCATTTTCCTGGAGCCCTTGTCAGGGTTACTGTGACATCCTCTGTCATAAGGGCGAAATGACCCTTTATGGCTTCTTTGTCTTCGTCTGACAGCAGTGGCATTTTCCTACCTCTCTATTCATTTTCAAGTAGTTCAAAAACAGCTGCAGCAGCTCTTGCGCCTTCTGATACCGCTGTTACCACCTGCCTGAATCCGTTGTTTGTTACATCTCCAGCGGCAAAAACTCTGGGATTGGAAGTTCCCACTATGTCTGTGGTGACCACTGCCCCCTTTTTGTCAAGTTTTATAAGGGAAGTGAAAGGATCTGTTGCAGGTACTGTGCCTACATACAAAAAGACACCGTTGGTGTCTATGTGTTTCTTTCCCTCCGGGGTATCAAGAATAACGCCTGTGACTCCCTGGTCATTTCCTACGACCTCAGCCAGATGAGAATTCCAGTAGGTTGTTACCTTTTCATGTTCCACAAGTTTTTTTGCAAGGTATGGCTCCGCCCGAAGCTTATCTCTTCTATGTACCAGTCCCAGTTGAGAAACTACATGTGTAAGGTGAAGAGCTTCTTTTACAGCACTGTCTCCGCCGCCAACCACAATTGCTTTTTTATTATTAAAGAAAGGAGCGTCGCAGGTTGCACAGAAACTTACTCCCCTACCGTAGTATTTTTCTTCTCCGGGAACTCCCAGCGTCGCAGGCTCGGCGCCGGTTGCTATGATCAGGTAATCTGCTGTGTATTCAGCAGAGTCTGTTTTTATCAGTATTCTTCCATTTTTTTCTATGGAACTCTCTACAGTTTCCATGGTGAAAACTGCTCCTGCCTCCAGCGCCTGCTTTTTCATTGCATTGGTTAGATCTGATCCGACAATTGAACTGAAACCCGGGTAGTTTTCTATTTCTGCTGTGAGGGCCGCCTGACCACCAGGTTTCCAGCTTTCAAGCACTACATGCTTAATACCATATCTTGCTGCGTAGATCGCCGCAGAAAGGGCGGCGGGGCCGCCGCCTGCGATAACAAGCTGATATGAGTCAGAACTCTTTACAGCCCCGCTGTTAATCAAACCGGTATCAACCTTGAAACTCATTACCCCAGTGTCCCCACTGCAAGGGCTTCAAGGTCTCTTTTAAGTGAGGCTTTGTCTCTGAATCCAACCATTCGGTCAATCTCTTTACCGCCGTGGAAAATGATCATTGTAGGAACGCCTCTGATGCCGAACTGGTTGGCAGTTCCCGGGTCTTTGTCGATGTCCACTGTTACAAAGCTTACCTTATCACTCAGTTCAGTGGTGAGTTTGTCAATCACAGGATGAAGCATCTTGCATGGGGCGCACCAGTCTGCACTGAAATCTACCAGAGTAAGTTTGTCAGTTGTTTTTGCTTCTTCAGCAATTGTATTTCCAGGTATCAATCTCATTGTAGTATCCTTTCGTTTTAGTAAATTTTCGACTACGTACCAATACGGTAGCATATTAAATGCCTATTCTATCAGCAATACTGAAAAGAAGATAGGTGATGTGAGTTTACTGTGTGCGTCAAATACACATGTGTTTCAAGTGATTGCAAACACTTCCGCAACCATGTATTATGTAGTGTTCTCTGAGGTGTGTAAGGTTTTTAAAAGGAGGAGTTGTTATGAGATCATTTTACCTGCTTGTGTTTGCTGCAAGTCTGGCTCTTGCATTCGGTGTTCCTGATGTACCTGATGTACCTGATGCGGAAGTTCCTGATATCGAGATCCCCGGTATGGAACTTCTGGACGAGATGCAGTTAAAACTTGATGGTCTTCTCATTGAGACTGATGCCCTTCGAGACATGATTCCTGACCTTGCTGTACTGGATGAACTGTCACTTAAGCTTGCAGAACTTAGGGATACTGATCCCGAGCTTGAAGCTCTTCAGGCGGAAGTTGATGCGCTAAGGAATGAGCTTGTTGGTGTAAGATCAGAGATGCAGGCCATTTCAGACAACCTGGGTTCAGAGATCGGTACAATGAAGGCGACTGTTGATGAATTTACAGCGGGTCTTCCGATCTGACAGTCTTCTGAGGTACCATATTCAGCCCAGGCTGTCTTGATACTGTTTTTGTTGTAGAGGGTTTCCTGTTGCAAGGCATATCTTATGGTGAGTTTGGCAGGATACAGGGTTTTCTTAGTATGCTCCGGAGCCATTGATCACAGCAGACGGGGTAAGCATGAGAATTGCCAGATCCATCCAGATGGACCAGTTGTCAACGTAGTACAGATCCAGTTTTACCATTTCATCGAAGCCAAGATTGCTTCTTCCGGATATCTGCCATACTCCGGTGACTCCTGGAATTGTGTGAAGCCTTTTGAAGTCTCTTCTGCTGTACTCCTCCACCTCTTCGGGCAGGGGCGGTCTGGGGCCCACCAGGCTCATTTTGCCTCGTGCAACATTGAACAGCTGCGGAAGCTCATCTACAGACCACCTGCGAAGGAACTTCCCTGTTTTTGTTACCCTGGGGTCATTTTTGATTTTGAACAATGGTCCTATGGATTCGTTCCGGCTGGACAGCCCTTCCTTTTCCCTGTGAGCACCCACCCGCATGGAACGGAATTTAAGCATTTTGAAAGGCTTGTTGTCTTTGCCCAGTCTTGTCTGCCTGTAGAAAACTGGGAATCCGGAGTCTACGATAATTGCCACTGCAGCCAGCAGGAAAACAGGGGAGAGAATCACTATGAATATAGCAGACAGAACCAGGTCTGTTACCCGCTTCAACACCAGACCGTGGCCGGAGAGAGGTGCAGGAACCGATTCGATCAGAGTTGTCCCACCCATATGTGCCACTCGCGCAGTCAGGCTGACCAGGGCGAATATGTCTGCTGCGATCTTGTATTGTATCCCCATTTTCTCACAGGTAAGAATAACAGAAGAAAGCTTATCAGCAGGAATTGAATGGTTTGCAATAACAATTTCAGAGATGTTTTCTGTTTTTATGATCGAGGTGAACTCTTCCATGTTTATTGCAGGATTAAGGTAATCAACAATAGTGTAGTTTATCTGGGCTCTGTTCTCCATGAATCCGCCCAGCTGTTTTGCATGGTCGGAAACCCCCAGAACAAGAACCCTTAACGGTGTTCCGGTTCTGCTGCTCAGTTTTCTGAATTGCGAATGCCAGAAGCTTAGAAGAAGAGCTGAAGCAGGGAAGGAGAAGAAAAGAACGAATCTTGAGAAAAGAAGCTGTCTTGTAATAAATGTTGTTGCCAGCGTGAAGAGTACTGCCATGAGTGCACCTCGTATGATACCGGCGATCTCTTCGATCATTCCAAGGCCGAATTCGCGCTGGTAAACTCTGAATACAGCCATGAAAGCAACCTGCACAGAGCCAAGCACAATGCCTGTTAGAACATAGTGATATACAGAGAGTCTGAAGTCTGAGCCCATAACACCTGCCAGAAGCGAGTGTCTCAGCCAGAATCCTCCCATGAATATTACAGTAACAAGGGCAATGTCAGTCACAGGGAGCAGCCACTGCAGGTTTTTGTTTTTCATATCCGTCTTCCTGGCCCGGCTCCCAGGAGTACAGCAGGGTGTGAAATAAAAAACCGAAGCATACTTTTCAGATGGTGGTTTAAAGTAGTGCCTCCTGAAGCACTCTCACGCCGGCATACATGTCTGATCTTTGCACCGGGCTCGAACCATACCTCCATGCCTTTCCTCCAGGCACGCCAGCACCACTCAACATCTTCAAAATAGAGAAAATACTTTTCTGACATAAGCCCTACTTTTTCCAAGCCGTTTGGAGTAAGCCACATAGCAGCCCCCACCAGCCACTGGGACCTGGCAGGAAGAGCGGAAGAATTGAATCTGTTCAAGTGCAGGAATGAGATCCTTCTGCCTTGAGGGGTTTGACCTAGAAGAGTTCTTCTTGAAGCTATTACCAGGGGGCCTGGCCAGCTTCTTGCAGTGGACTGCTGATTACCGTCTTCGTCTGTCATCGCTGGTCCAATTATCGCAGCATCCGGGTGCTCCTCCTGGAATTTCATTAAAACTTTGATTGCACCTGGAAGAATCTCTACATCAGGATTAAGGAAAAAAAGACTTCCATTGTCCGCTTGAGCCGCTCCTGCATTATTTGCCATTGACAAGCCCATATTCAGTTTGTTCAGTACGATCTTCAAAGGGACAG
>JAGLDB010000159.1 GCA_023145935.1 Candidatus Sabulitectum sp.
ATGAGGGGGAAAGAAGGAATTACTATGGAGTTTAAAATTTGCAGCAGTGCTTTCAAAGACGGTGGGTATCTTCCAGGCTGGTATTCTTCTTTAGGACTCAATGCTTCTCCACCTTTCGGATGGGCAGAGGAGCCGGAGGGAACCATGAGTCTTGCTCTTATCTGCTCTTCTTCCAAAGGAGAGGTACTGTGGGTATTATGGAATATCCCCAATACCGTAAAAACCATTTATGGGCGTCTTCCAGCTGAAAGTATTCTTCCTGGTGGTATGCGCCAGGGTGTGAATGATCTTCTTTGCACCGGCTGGACTGGCCCTGCGGAGAAACATCCCGATCTATCTCTGACTTTTATGCTTTTTGCTTTGGATTGTGTTCTGGATATCTCTGATGAAGATGATGATGTTTCTGCACTAATGCTTGGGTCAGCCATGGAGGGGCATATTCTCGGAGAAACAACTGTAAGCTGTGTTTACTTCTGAACCTTTAAGCAGAGAGCAGCACAGCCGTCCGGCTCATAATGAGCTTGCCATTCACTGGGCTTTGAAAGAAGAGATCGTATTTCTTAACCACGGTTCTTTCGGGGCTTGTCCGTTGCATGTTCAACAGAAGAGAGAAGACCTTCTCCGGTGGATTGAATCCGATCCCATGGAATTTATGCTGAACGAGTATCAGCCACTCCTGGCTTTTTCAATAAAAAGAGTAACAGAGTTCATGGGAGCCCAGCCGGGATCAGTGGTTTTTGTTGAAAACTCCACCACAGGTATTAACACAATTCTTAACAATCTTCCCTTAGACCCCGGAGATGAGATACTTGTTACAGATCAGGAGTATTTTTCTTCTGCGAATTCTCTTGAAGTGATCGCACGCAGAAGGGGTGCTGCCGTTAGGTTGATACATCTGCCGTTTCCTGTGGAATCCCCGGAAGAGATCATTGATGCTTTTGTGGAGGCAGTGTCGGATTCTACAAAATATGCGCTGGTCGACCATATTGTCAGTTCAACAGGCATGATCATGCCGCTGAAAATGATCATTGACACCCTGTCCGGCAATGGTGTAAAGACCATTGTTGATGGCGCCCACGGGCCTGGACAGGTACCATTGAATCTCAAGGAGCTTGGTTGTTTTGCATATGTAGGTAATTGTCATAAGTGGTTGTGCAGTCCCAGGTCTTCTGCCTCTCTGTATGTACATCCGGATTTTCAGGCTGGTTTTCTTCCTCTTGTGATCAGTCATCTTCCTGGAGATCTGGAGACTGATCTTTCAGATTTCCAGATGTATTTCAGATGGAACGGTACTCCTGATCCCACACCGGCTCTTTGTGTTCCAGAATCTTTGAAATTCATGGGGGATCTTAACAGTAGCGGCTGGCCTGGAATAATGCGAAGCAACCGGGAAAAGTCTTTGCAGGCAAGACAAATTCTCTGTGCTGCTTTAGAAGAGGAACCGCCTTGTCCTGATTCCATGGTGGGAGCCATGGCGGCAATCCCGCTAGAGGGATTCAATTCCTCTGTATTTGTTCTTTCTCACTTCACTGATCCGCTTCAGCAGTGGCTGAGAAACGAGAAGGGAATTGTTGTTCCCATCACTTCCTTGTGTAATGGTGCCCGAAGGATGGTTCGAGTATCAGCACAGCAGTACAACAGTATTGAGCAGTATCATTATCTGGCAGAAGCACTTGTTGAATACAGAGAGAAGAATTACTGAGAATCTGCTGCTCTGCTCAGCGATCTTCTTTCCTAATCATCTATATTCGCAAGGTCAGCAAAGGAGGTAGCCTTGATATATCTTGACAACGCTTCCACTTCATGGCCGAAGCCGGATTCTGTGGTTGAAGCTGTTTCCAGCTACATAACAGATATCGGGGCCAGCCCTGCCAGGGGGAATTGTACCTCAGCTCTTGAAGCTCTTGGGGTTGTGCTTGACTGTCGTGAGTCAGTGGCGTCATTTTTTGGAAGTGGCAACCCTCTTAATGTGATTTTCTCCCACAATGTAACCTGGGCAATAAACACAGTTCTTCATGGCATGCTCTTCAGCGGAGACAAGGTCGTATCATCTTCAATGGAACACAATGCTGTTACCCGGCCTCTTACAGACCTTTCAGAAAAAGGTGTGGAAGTGGTTTACTCGTCATGTGACAGCCTGGGTCATCTTGATCTTGATGCGTTCAGAAAAAATATAGCAGGAGCAAAGCTTGCAGTTATCAACCATGGATCAAATGTTACCGGAACTGTTCAGGATGTAAGTGCTATTTCAGAAATATGTCGTTCCAGCGGAACTGTTTTTCTGCTTGACGCAGCCCAGAGCGCGGGAATCATACCTGTGAATTTTTCCCAGGGAGCAGACATTATTGCATTTACTGGGCACAAGGGTTTGCTGGGAGTTCCCGGGACCGGTGGTATAGTGTTTGCAGACCATTTTGATCCGAGTCGTATAAAGACATTTGTTCAGGGAGGAACAGGCAGTTTATCCGAGGAGAGCAGACAACCTGATTTTCTTCCAGATCGTTTTGAAGCAGGAACGATGAATGGCCCGGGGCTTGCTGGGCTTCTTGCAGGTATAGAGTATTTGAATTCTCTGGGGCTTGAGGAGATATACAGAAGAAAGATGAAGATCGCAGGTATGCTTGCCAGGGGTATTGAAGATATTGAAGGCGCTGTAGTTTACAGACCTTCTTCTGAAAAACTCTGGACTGCTGTTGTTTCATTTACCCTCGCAGATTCCTGTACGGCTTCTATCACTGACCATCTTACCAGAAAGCATAATATTTGTTGCAGGCACGGGTTTCATTGTGCTGCCGCAGCACACAGAACAATTGGAACATTTCCCGGTGGTACCGTAAGACTCAGTCCAGGACTGTTCACTACGGTTCAGGAGATAGAAAGTGCATTGAAAGCTGTCAGGGAATACAGTGAGTGATTATCTGTATATGATATTCCAGTCAATGACCCATGTTTTAACTGCGGAAAGAGCTGCCAGAAAGAGTGGTATTGCATGCAGGATGGTTCCTATTCCCAGGAATGTTTCCACAGACTGCGGAATGTGTATTTCTGTTAAAGTGGAAGATAGCAGATCTTTCTTATCGGTAGTGAAGGAGAAGGGCATCAATCCTGAAAGGGTAGAGGAACACAAGGGCTCAGGTCCTAAAAGCAGATGCTACTCAACTTGATCAGTCGATGAGCATAAGAATTTTTTCTGAATTACAGCATTTCTGAAGTTTATCTATGGCTCTGTTTTTCAGTTGTCTTACTCTTTCGCGACTTATCCCCATTGTTCTGCCTATCTCTGCCAGAGTGTGTCTTCTGTTCGTACTTAAACCGAAGAAAAGGCTGATGATAGTTTTCTCGCGAATATCCAGAGTTTCAAGTAATTCCATCACACTGTTTTTCAGAGACTCTTCAACAACTGCATCTTCTGGAGATTCAGCGTCTCGCGAGGGCATCATGTCCTGAAAAGTCTTGTCACTCCCATCATAAACCGGCCTGTCCAGAGAGAGATGCGTACTGTGAATTGAAAGCATTCCTTCGATGCTTTTCCGCGAAACATCCAGCTGGCCGGCTATCTCATCTGTTGACGGTGCACGGCCAAGATTGTGCCCCAGTTCTCTTGATGCTCTACCCATTCGATACAGTTCATTAACCCTGTTAAGAGGTAATCTCACGATCCTGGAGTTTTCTGCAAGGGTTTGAAGAATTGCCTGTCTGATCCACCAGACTGCATATGTTATAAATCGGCAACCTCGTTTTTCGTCAAAACCCTTGGCTGCACGAATAAGTCCAACGTTACCTTCACTTATGAGATCTTCAAGAGCTACACCCTGGTTTGCATACTGCTTGGCTATGCTCACAACAAATCTGAGATTTGCTTCTACCAGGATCTCCTGCGCCTCTTGATCATTATTTCTGATCCTTTGAGCCAGACCAGTTTCTTCTTCAGAGGTCAGGGACTCTTTCAAGCCTATTTCCCGAAGATACAACTCAAGAGATTTCCCCTCAACACCACGAATACCCAAGGATCTACACCCCTTCATTTGCGCAGGCAATAGATAACTTACTACAACACGTATTGTTACTATCTGCAAATAAAAAATGCGGTTGTCAAGAGATGACATGCTGTAGCGGATACTTTTGAAACTCGTAAAAATAATTTACTCAGCAGCCTGCCTGAATTGTCAGTTGATACATATTATTCTTGTATAGCTCGTAGCCTTGTCATTTTCAGCAACAAGGTAAAACATCCCGGTAAAGGGAAGGCTGATGTTCAGGTTGCTGTTGCCGCGAGAGAATACCCTCCGTTCAAGAACCCGGCCGTCTATAGCATAAACGCTAAGTGCACCGGAACTGGGGCTGGAAACACTAACCAGAACTGACTCTCCTCTGGAAACTGGATTCGAACAGACTTCCACTAAAAGTGAATTTACAGAAGAGCTCTGAGTATCTTCAGTTCCACCCATATCGGGACAGTACCTGTAGATCTTCCCTGACATACCGCAATTAAAGAATAGTCTGTTTATCCCCATGGCTGCTGCAACGCCGTACACATCGGTACATTCCTCGCTGTTAACCTGACAGTACGAGGACCCTGAATAGTAAAGCCTGACTGGATCCACAACCTCAGAACAGGCAATTGGAATACCGGTGAGCAAGTCACATCCGATGTCCCTGACCTCCAGATCCTCTTCAATTGTAAATAGTTTTTCAGTTGGGTAAGAGCCAATGGGTATATGCTGCCTGTAAATCGAACGGTCAGATTTATCCATTATAAACAAGTAGCCATAGCTGCTGTGTTCATACGCGCCTAAACCTGAGATTGAGACAGGACCACTATCAGAGAAATCATAAGTTGTTACAGGATTGCCTGCAAAATCTACTGCATGCACCAGTGCCGTTCCACTTTCACTGAAGTAGATAAGAGAATCCATGGAGGCCAGCCCAATCGGTGGTGACGAATAAACCGGTAAATCGATCATGCTGAATACAGTTCCTGTCCAATCGTCTATCATGTAAACACAATTCGCCAGTGAATCAAGCACCATGACATGACCAGAATAA
>JAGLDB010000016.1 GCA_023145935.1 Candidatus Sabulitectum sp.
CAGAGATCTCAGTGCCCTGCCAATAACATTCTCGCTGTTGTAAGTCGTAATAATTGCTGACCATTTCATGACACTAATATACAGAGAGGGAAGAGCCTTACGACCCTTCCCTCTAAAAGTTCAATCTGTAACTAGAGAGCCTTGTCCTTCAGAGCTTTTCCTGCCTTGAAGAATGGAACTTTCTTTGCAGCGTACATTCTTTTTTCTTTGGTTCCGGGAACTACACCCTCGCGGGCGGCCCTTTCCTTAACACCGAATGTACCAAAGCCGATAAGAGAAATTTTCTCTCCTTTTTCGATAACACTGCTGACGCCTTCGATGAAAGCCTCAACTGCTGCAGAAGCCTGTTTTTTATTCAGTTCTGCTTTCTCGGAAACATATCCGATAAGTTCTTTCTTGTTCAACCCTAAACCCCTTTCTGATTGATACACGACCCAAAAACACAATGATACGATTACATTAGAGCTGGGGAAGCTCTTTGTCAAGTGTCTATTGCAAACATTAAAAACTGCTTGTGTGCTGTTCAACCTTGATATCAGGGAAAACCTTGATGTTAATACGGAAATAAAAGCCGGTATCGATATCAGAAACATGCCTGGTAAAGATCGCCTCCCAGCTATCAAGATCCCGCATTATAGAATAGTCCTGGCTGATAAAGTCATCTCCAGTGATGTCATAATAGGCTCTGTAATTTAATGCCCAACGGGTTGTGAGATTAAGACTTACTGATAGCCGGAGCTTGTTCAGATCATCATCTTCACTGTACAATGAGGGCCTCCAGTTGTGCGAGAGGTTGAGCCTCCATGAAAGCGGCGTGATAATGAAACCCGAATCAGGCTGCATTGTAGGGTCATTTCCTGCAAGTTGAAGGCTGGTGGTAAACGAAAGATCCTGTGCTTTTCCTGTGTAGGTACTGTATGAACTGTTAACTCGTGTGGAGATCCACTGAGCCGGGGTTAGATTCAGACTGATGCTCACAGGAGAGAATTGTTCTTCTTCACGGTCAGGGTTCCAGGTTGAGGACAGTGCCAACTCCGCCAGAGTTTTCTTATCTACAGTACCTCTTGTGAGTCGCTTGCCCTCAAGCACATTCAGAAGCGAGAAAGAAACAACTGTTCCCGATGAAGGCAAAGAGAAATCGCTGAACCGGTAGTAGAGAGAGTCTGCAGTATTTATGTCAAGAAAGCCCCCATCGGTGGAGAGGTATTGATCCGGCGCCCAGCTTGTAGAGATTGAAGGAGAAATTGTGTGACGAAGGACCGAATAGCCGGCAAAACTCGATGAGAACATCCCATAAATGTCCGTGGCCAGAGAAAGGCCTATTGAATTGTGAAGCCAGCCGGGATATCTGTTTCCCTGCAGATCTCTGTCGTACATGGTTCCGGTGGTCTTCAGCCATGGTGAAACCGCCAGAATCCCACCCAGCCTGCTGGAGCCACTCAGGCTTGAAGAAACCTTCATTCCTGCATTGTAAAGGGAAGAGTCTTCCCATTCTGTTTTCTCCGTCAGATAGTGAGAGCTGAAATTCCAGTATAGGCTGTGCCAGATCCGCTGACTGGCTGGATCGGAAGGAGAAGCGAACACAGGTGCAGAAGGGTGGCTGAATCTAATATCCGGGGCGCTGAGTTCTGAAAGCAGTTCATTATCAATAGAGTCAGGGAGAGCATTCAGGTATTCGGTGTACTCCACGTTGATCTGAGCACTGCCTCGGCCTATGTTTCTTGAAAGAGACAACCAGGACCGCAGTTGACCTTCCATTCGATCCTGAGGGTTCTGCTGTGTTTCTTCAAGGTATGATCTGTCGCTTACGAAATTACCGGTAAGGCGAACCATTGTTCCGTCAAAGAGCTCGTGGGTATGAGTTGATTCAACCAGCCATCTGTCGCGGCTGTTCTCAAACTGGCGACGCCACTGTATTCTGCTTCGTCCGTTCATTACGTAGCGGAGGTTGTGTCTCTCTGTGATTGTTACCTGAAATCTGGTCTTTTCCATAAGATCGGAACTGATAAGGACATCAAGGTAGTCTGAGAAGCCAAAGTAGTATCCGATTTTTCTTATGTACCTTCCATCACGGGAAGAAGAACCAAGGGTTGGAATAGTAAATCCGGAAGACCTGCCTCTTCTTATTGGGAAAACCACATACGGGAGCCAGAATACAGGGGTATCCTGTACATACAGCACAATTGGTTTGGCAACTGCTTTGTCATCGGGATAGACTTTCATCATCTCAGCCCAGAAGTAGTAATCGAAAGTGTCCTTTTCGCATGATGTGAAGATAACATTGGTAAGGTTGAACTCATCCCTGCTGAGCATTGTGACGGTCTCGCTGTTGTATTGAGCTCTATCGTAGAATGAAGTAGTAGAAAATGTTCTGGCGGTTGCAGTTGGTATGTGGTAGATGAGTGCTGTTCCAGTTGCGTTCTCTCCACCGTCTGCAATCTCAACATTGCCTGTAGCTCTAACGATCTCTTCAGTTGAAAGGTACCTGATGGTGTCTGCGGCTATACTCATTCGTCTCTGTTGAATGGATGCACTGCCGATCAGTGTAAGATTTTCCTCATTTATTCTGAAAACAAGTGAGTCAGCACTGTATGCCATGGATTCCATGGGATCAACATTTGTTGTATCCGGTTGTGAAAGCAGAATAAGCAGGCAGATGGTTAGCATAGCTTAGCAGCCATTGATGCTGCCCCGAAGGCTCCGGCAGTAGAAGAATTTTCAAGTACAGCAGTATTCCACTGGTGCTTGCATCGCCTGCTGTATTCCTGCTTTGCAGATGCTTCGAAGTATTGCATTGTGGCGGATAAACCACCACCAATGAAGAAACCCATAGGAGAGAAGCAGTTTGCAAGATTGGCAAGTCCAATACCGATCCATCTTCCATACTCTCTGAATGCTTCCAGTGCTGAAGTTTCACTGTGTGATGCCATAAGCGCTATTTCCTTCGGCGATTTCGTCAGCCCTGTTAATCTGCTGTAGTACCATTCGAGAGCCTTTCTGCCAGCGTATCTTTCCCAGCATCCATCAGACCCGCAGGGGCAGGGAATCCCTCCTTCTTTTACAGTGGTATGTCCGAATTCACCGGAGTAGCCAGTTCCATAAATAATGTTGCCCTGATGGATTATCGTCCCTCCGATCCCAGTTCCCAGAGTGATAAACAGCCAGAGCCCCCTTGACGGGATCTTTCCTGAATTTATGGCACCCGCCGCAAAAACATTACAGTCGTTGTCTACAGCAACCGGAATTTTTAAATGATCTTTCAGTATGCTGCCGGCGTTTATCCCGTTCCACAAAGGAAGATTAGGGCTGAATCTGATCACTCCCCCTTCGTTGCGGTCAACTAAACCGGCTGTGCCAAGACCCACAGCCGAAGGTTCTACTTTGTGCTGCAAAATAAGTTCGGAGATCTTTTGCAGCAGTTTTTCCGGCCTGCAGTTCTTACCGGTAGGCAGGGTTGCAACCATTTTAAAAATTCCATTTGTTATGCAACCGACCTTCGCGAAGGTTCCACCCACATCAATACCCCAGTAGCTTGCATCGGCAAGACTATTCGATTCCAATGATTTCACCGTCAATTACTGTCATCATGGGCCAGGAAATTCTTGTTTCAGTGGCACTTCCCAGAATACATCTGCCTGAGGCACCGAACCATGGTCCCATTGAGGATAGTTTTCTTGATATCCGGCTTCTTGTTGGACTTGAGACCTTACTCCACGCATCCAGAAGCATACTTGCTGCATCGTATCCCTGGGCAGCAATCGAAGTAGGTTCTTCCCCGTAAGTTCGATTGTAATTGTAAACGAATCTCGCAGTTTCCGGGTACAGTGAATTCAGACCGAATGCAACGGTGAAAATAGCACCTTCTACATATTCGCCCCCATGACGAAGCAGGAGATCGTCATCCCAGCCTGAAGTGCCAAACAGAGGTGCTTCAAGGCGATAGAATCTTAGTTGTGGCGCGATTTGAACTGCATCCCATGCTGAGACTGGAAGAAACACCGCCTGTGGAGAATGAGCTTTAACTGAAGTTATCTGAGATCTGAAATCGGTATCACCGGGCTGGTATCCCTGGGAAGAAACCACCGATCCTCCCAGTCTTTCAACCACGGCCCTGAATTGTTCAGCTTCCCCGGAAGCCTGTGCTGTATAGGGATATATCACCCCGAAACGGGTAAATCCTTCGTGTACAACTGCATATTCTGCCACTGCAGCAGCCTGATCTCCTCCACTTACTACAAGCCTGAATACCGGTTCTCCAATGTTATCCACATCCCCTGACGTCGCAGTTGGAGAAAGCAGAGGAATACCCTCTGCTTCCGCAACAGATGCAGCGGAAAGAGTAGATGAGCTTGTAAGCGGGCCCAGGATGGCTACGCATGAAGGGTTATCAGCCAGAGAATACATCAGCTCCATAAGGATTGCAGGATCCCCGGTTGTATCGAAGTCAACCAGTTCCGGTGCTTCAGAGTGCATTTCGGAAAAACGGTCAAATGCAAGGTGAGCTCCCTGCAAAACCTGTCTGGCATAGACTGAGCCTTGTCCTGTAAAGGGCATTAGCATTGCTATCCAGGTTTCGCTTCCCGATTCTGACTGCCCGTAATCAGGTCGACCCCAGATGTTGTGCGCACCGGGAAAGAGCCTGTCGATCTCTTCTCCGTACATGGCTGCCTTTGATATGTCACCCACTGCACAGAATCGTTCTTCAAGTTCAAGAAGAACGTATAATTCCAGCCATCCCTTTTCTCTGTAACCAGGCAGGACGTCGGTTCTTACATGATTGAGCTGTTCCCGGCACAGTTCAACAGCTACTTGAACTCTGTATTCATCAAGTTTCTCCAGGTTGGCGGATGCCAGTGTATTAAGTGATGATGACGGAGATGACGAGGCTTCAATGCGAGCCTTTAGAAGCAGAGCTCTTGCTCTTACAACAGGGTTGGAAGATGATGTGTACCGGGACGCAACGGAAAGTGCTTCGTCTTCCCTGTTCAGTTCCCAAAGACATTCTCCTCTTGTAACACTCCAGATATGCGCTTCAGGATTTGTGGGTTCCGCGCTCAGGGCGGAATCAAGAAGCTCCAGTGCTCTTGCGGGATTCCCTTCCTGCAACTTTCTTTCCGCCAGGGCGGCCTTTTCAGGCGCTGTTGAATCCTCTCCTGTGTCTGGTCTGCATCCAGTAAAGACAAGAAGAGCGAAAAGAGCGGCAAGAAAAGCAAATAGATATCTGGATCTCAAATGGAGTACCCCCTGTATTGTTGTAAGAACTACCTAGGAATATTATTTCAACCGCTGTGAATTGCAACAAGAAAGGGGGTCCCTTTGCGGGACCCCCGAAAGGACAGATTCAGCCTTATTCTCCTGTTGGTTCCTCCACAGGTACATCCATTGGAATGAATTCCTCGATTGGGATCTCCATATTTTCAATCATCCACTGTGCGTCGTCGGCAAGCTCAGAGTCGGGATAATCTTCAACAAGAATTGAAAAAGCAGCTCTGGCTGAGTCAAAATCTTTGACCTGTTCACTGAAAGTGAAACCGATAAGGAACTGTGCCTGATCGCACCTTTCATTTTCCGGATATCTGTCAATGAAAAGCTTGAAGTAGGTGATCGCTGTCTCGGGATCTACTCCCATAGCCTCCTGAGCCATTGTCATAAGGCTGTCTGCCCCGATTGATATTGCTGGCAGGAAAGCGTCTTCATTGATCTCTACCTGATATTTTTCTCTTAGCTCCGGGAAAATTGTATTGTAAAGGTAGTCATTGACAATTCCAGGTCTGAGGGCTGCCATGATGGACTCGCGGACTTCTGTGTTCAGGGGTTTCACACCATCCTCAACTTTTCCGGTTATCTCCAGAAGAGTGATACCCAGGCTGGTAGTTGTTGGTCCGAAAACAGTTCCGATCCGGGCATCAAACAATTCACCAGTGAACTCAAGGTCCTCAGATATGTAGGGCAGAGGAGCATTCAGAGGAACCCAGCCAAGATCGCCGCCTATTGCTGCTGTGGGCAGGTGCCTGGAAAACTCCGAAGCAGCATCGGCAAAGGTCATTCCGTTTTCGATAGCAGCAAGTGCATCATTCATTTCCTGATCTGAATCGGTAACTATGGCGGATACCTGAATCTGCGCGTACTGACGGTATACATCTCCAGTATGCTGGTTGTAGTATGCCAGGATGTCGTCTTCTGATACCTGAGCTGTCTCTACGATGTAGCGCTGATAGTATTCTTGAATGAGAGCGCCCTTCAGGGTTTCCTCAACCTGTTTCAGAGCCTGCTCAACCTGAGCAACCACAGAACTGTCCTGGTCAAGTCCAGCATCCATGGAGGCAAGTCTTATAAGCTCTCTCTCTATCATGCTGTCCAGGATGAGTTGTTTGCCCTCTGGTGTTTCGTAGCTGGCTCTCTGGTATGGGGGAATGGCTTCAAGTTCAGCAAGAATTTCTTCCTCTGTAATTGAAGTTTCATCAATAACAGCGTACACGCCGTCTACAGGGGTGTCATGTACAATGACTCCGTATGTCTCGTGAAGACCGGGCATAAAAGTATTTCTAAAGAAATCATTAACAAGAGCTGGTCTCAGCATATCTTCGATTGATGCTCTTACTTCGTCCATTGAGTCAAAAGACTCCGGCCTCTGGTCGCGCACCATGAATATGTGTGTACCAAGATTTGTCTCGTAAGGAGGAAGTACGGTACCCGATTCGGTTGCGAGAAGAAGGGATAGAAGTTCCTGGTCTTCCCCTATGAAGGGGATATCAAGCCTTTCCCCTGTCCAGCCAATGCTTCCTCCCTGGGATGCAGTTGCTGAATGTTCACTGAGTTGAATGGCAACAGAATCGAAAGGCATGCCACTGTCAAGAAGCGTAAGAGCCTCTGTAAGTGATTCATCAGAGCTTACAAGAATATGCGAAACCAGTGCAACTGGATCATTGCGGTACTGCTGGAGATTGTTCTGGTAGTAGTCCTCAACAAGAGAATCTGGAATCTCGATAGATTCGATGATCATTGTCTGGTAAAAAACCTGGCCCATAGCCCTGGTTTTTATCTCTTCTACCTGTTGTTCCGCGTCTTCTACCATTGCAAGAACTGTGGAATCCTCCGCGAGACCTTCGTCCCGTGCTGCAAGAAGAAGAAGCTCCCTCTCGATTATGTGATCAAGAAGGGCTCTCTTGCCACTGAGGGTCTCAAAAGATGAGCGCTGATACGGAGGTATTCTCAATATCTCTGAATCAATATCCTCCATGGTAATAACATTTCCCCCCACCCGTGCTACATCTTCCGCCCCCAGTGGAGCAGATCCGCAGCCGGACATTATCAGGAGCAGAGCAGTTACCACTGGAATAATAATTTTTTTCATTACCTTTTTACTCCTTGGTCAATATGCTGATCATCAGCTGTGGTGTAAGATATCAAGCCCTTTGCAAATTCGGACATTGCTGCTTTCACTGCGTTCTGCTGGGGGTTGTCGATCTCGGGAACCAGGCATGGAGCGCCACTTCTCAGCGCGCGAACTCTCTTTGCCATGGCCAGCGCAAGCTTGTACTGGTTGGTGCTTGCAGCAGCAAGATTCTCCACACCTTCAAAGGATTTCACTCTAGAACCTCCATCTATTTTGTGTTGTAGATTATTGCTTGTGGATTTAGACTGGGGAATATACAAAAACATACCCCGGAAGAGGGCAGTTGTTCCTCTTCCGGGGTATAACTGTTATGCGGAGTCTATTCTTCTTCTACCGGAGTGTTGTGATGCTCCATGAGCATTTCCCATCTGGGGGTGTTTACCAGATCAACTTCCCGGAGTTCTGTTTTTAAGTAACCCAATTCAGTAAAGTCCCAGAAACGCACAACTGAAATGTTGTCGTTAGTACCGGCTGAAGCACCCTCTGCCCGGCTTGGGAAATTCAATGGTTGTCTGTAACGAACTTCTACTCGTGAGGTATCCGGACTGGATGTTGTGTAAGCAATGAAGACCCATGTCTGTACATTAAGAGAATCACCTCTGGCGCGTCCACGGGCATCCGGGTTTTCCCAGAACGTAACTAATTCGTCTTCAATGATCTCGAATACATATTCCCCACCAAGCGGATCTGATAATTCAAATACATTGATCTCGAGATTTTCCACATCAGTTGGTTTGAGAATTGCAGGATACCTGCCGGCAAGATATGAGGCCTGCTCTTCACTTACCCTGATAAGAGCTGATCTGGACACCTCAACCCGCTTGTTATGGGCGTATTGCGGGAACGCCAGTCTGGAGAAAGTCTCCATCCAGTCAGCTTCCATGAAAAGAGAGTCAGGGAAATCCTGTTCAATGAGACCGCCAACAACACCGCCATGTCTGTCATGGTTGGGGCAGGAAATCGCAAACTGGGTTCCCAGTGCAAGTTTGGCATCGTAGTGATACATCGAATCCGGGAAACCGCTTGCTCGGAGTGAGGGACATACACCTATGGTGTCTGAAAGACTGCCGTAGGCAAGAAGAGAGTCAAGGGTGGGAGCAGGAACTCCAGCGTTCCTGTACATATGGTCTATGTTGACTTCTGAAAGGCTGTACATTTGAGCTCGGCAAGCCTCTCGAGGAATTCTGTACATTTCAACCCGCTGGTTAATTCTGAAAATAAGTAAAGCTGCAAGGAGTACAATCAGCACTCTCACAAAAACCTTTGAACCCATTTAGACCCCTCCGAAGGAATTAGTATTTAATGTTTCGTGTTTTCATAAATATCAACACTAATTTACGACTTTCTCTCTCTCTGTCAATAACCAAACTTACACCTAATCCAAATCTGCAACCGGAACATCCGGCTTCTCAATACTGACCCGGACCAAGGCATCCGAGTATGCAACCATATCGCCACTGAAAGCAAGAGACACAGTAGTGTGCCCTGAACTGATGGTTACTGTTTCGGTTGTTATGCTGTCCATGTTCAGTACAGCTGAGGAAGGACCTGTAACTGTAACAAAATTGGGATCTACTGAGATCAGCCTGAATCTCGAAGGAATGCAGTCATAAAACACAACTGACACGGGTAATCGGCGACTGATCAATGTATCAATGGTGATAGATATCTGGTCAGGCGTTAATAGAGAGACATTTACTGAGCCATCAGGATGAATATCGGATGTAATAAGCCCAACAGTCAAGTTATGGGGAAAGGCTGAAGTTGACTCGACAGATATGTATTTTTTCATTTCCGTTAGTGGTGAACTTATCTGATGACTGAGTATTTCAAGTCCGGAGCCGTTGAGTTTTACATTGACCAAGCTGCCGGTACTTTCCATTATCACATATTCGCTATCCATTTCAAGAACCAATGGAATATCTACATTGATAGAGAAAATCTCTTCATCTATTGCCGCTGCCCATATTAGTGCTCCCACAAGAAGAGCCAGCATGATGCGGCTGACTTTCTCTGTTCTGGAAAGCTCAGTCTTCATTGCCTGGTGTATTGAAGCCGATGGAATTCTGCTCTCTGGAATCAGCCAGAGTACCATTTTTTGATTCGTAAGTTTCCACTTGTTTCGAGAGCTGTTCTGCAAATGCCTTTGCCGCGTGCGGTGACATTATTACCCTTGATTTAAGGCTGGCTGCTGATGCCCCCGGCATTATCCTTGCGAAATCAAGTACGAATTCAGCTCTTGAGAATGCTACCAGTACCAGATTGCTGTAGGTTCCATCTGAATCTTCCGGTTTGACATTGATGCGTGGTCTTTGTTTTACCATTATTTTAGCTCCATGGGTTTTTGCTCGCATATGTAGCATTGTATGAATCGGAGTTACGGTCAAGGTTGGAGGTAATATTGATACCTGACAGGAATACTCAAAGCCTTCTTGAAAATTTCAAAGGGAAGAAGATACTGGTTACAGGAGATCTTGTTATGGATCATTATCTTGAGGGAACCGTTTCTAGAATATCCCCGGAGGCTCCTGTTCCCGTGGTAGCTCTTGGGGATGGCTGCGACAGACGAATCCCCGGAGGAGCAGCGAATGTAGCACTGAATGTTCTTTCTCTGGGTGGAATTCCCATACTGGCAGGAGTTGTGGGATATGATCAGGATGGCGAGATTCTTCTGGGGCTTCTTGCTGACGCTGGTGTAAATGTGGAGGCAGTGGTTTTAGACCGAAGCAGACCAACCACTGTGAAGACCAGAGTTATGGGAAGAAATCAGCAGCTTGTGAGGATTGACAGAGAGAAAACTCATTTTCTTTCTCCTGATATTGATAGAGTCCTCCGATCCAGAATTGATTCCGCTATGGACGGGGCAGATGCTGTTATTTTTGAGGATTATGATAAAGGTGTTCTTTCGCAGGATATTATAGAACATATAATCAGTGGTGCTATTGAACGGGAGATATATGTAGCAGTCGACCCGAAGATTCGTAACTTCTGGAGTTTCACCAATTGCAACCTTTTTAAACCCAACAGACATGAGGCAGGCAGTGCTCTTGGTGTGAGAATTAACGGGGTAGACGAGGCTGTTAACGCCGCTTTTGAAATAATGAAACGCCTTTCCACCGGGGCTGTTCTAATTACTATGGGCTCCAGCGGTTCTGTTCTTGTCCACAGTAACAGTGATCTGCCCCAGCATATTCCCACAGTTGCCAGACATGTTTTTGATGTGTCCGGTGCTGGAGATTCTGTTATTGCCGTAATGGGTTTGGCTGGTAGTTGCGGGGTAGGGGTAACAGACGCAGCCAGACTTGCCAACCTGGCTGCTGCCGCTGTGTGTGCAGAGCCGGGAGTTTATGCGGTCAAGCCGGAGGATATAATCAAGGAGGCAGGCAGGTTTGAGTGATTGCACCATGAGAGTGCCTGTGATCAATTCTGAGGATGCTGCGGTACTAGCGCATCAGCTTCGCAAAAGAGGGAAAGTCATTGTGTTCACCAACGGCTGTTTCGATCTTCTGCACCCGGGCCACCTGGAGATTCTGGAGAAATCCAGGGAAATGGGTGATTTTCTTTTTGTGGGGGTAAATACAGACAAGTCTGTTGCAAGATTGAAGGGGCCGTTGAGACCTGTTCAGACCCTGGAAAGCAGAACGGCAATTCTTTCCAGTCTCAGATCTGTAGATTGTGTAGTCCCTTTTTCTGAAGATACGCCCCGGGAACTTATAGAAAAGATTCTGCCTGATGTTCTGGTCAAGGGAGGAGACTATACAGTTGAAAGAGTGGTTGGAGGCGAGGTTGTCATAAAGAATGGCGGAAAGGTGAAGATCGTGCCGTTGGTCCATGGATTCTCTACCACATCAATTATCAAGAGATCTAACTGATGCCGCGAAGAGATTCTCTTGCTGTTGTTTTAGGTTTTCTTGTTTTGTGGTCAGCTGCTATTATTCCCGTTCTCTTGTGTCCGCTGGGGAGCTATCCCGTTGTGGATGCCTCATGGCACCATGTATGGGCAACTGAGATAGCAAGTGGAAACACCTTTGTATACGCTCCCTATTTCAGAGCACCTTTATATCCTGCGGTTCTTGGTTTTGTATACTTTCTTACCAACGGTTCCATGCTGTCCGGAGTTCTGCTCAGTTTTGTTTTCGGTGCGTTTTCGGTCCACCTTGTTCACAGGATCGTTTTTCAAAGAGCTGGAAGGATCCCTTCACTGGCAGCCGCATCGATCTGGATGATCAACGGAGTAAACATCTTCTACAGTTCTACGCTGCTAATTACCCCACTGTATATTTTTCTGCTTCTTTTCTCGTTCTATCTGCTGGAAAGAGATAAACCTCAACCGGCAGGCTGGTTGCTGCTTGGTCTTGCAGCAATAGCCCGACCCGGGGCTGTTCTTTTATTTCCTCTCGCACTTGTTCTTTATCGAAAGTCGTGGAAAAACAGTTGGCTGATGATTCTACCCGTGCTTCTCGTCTGGGTGGTAAACATGTACTACGGTGATGGTTCAACGGTTATTTCCAGCCAGGGCGGCATAAACCTTTACATTGGAAGCGGGCCGGAAGCAGACGGTTTTACCGCCTTCGCCCCGGAAGGTGATGGGATTCCCTCTGACTCTTTTCCTTATGTGGACAATGTATGGTCAGCGAGCTATGCTCCTTTCGAAGACGGTCTTCGGCCATTACCTTCAGAAGTTTCTTCCTGGTGGGTTCGCAGAACACTGGATTATGTGGTTGACAGCCCCTTCAGATCTCTTCTTCTCACTGGAAAAAAACTGATCTACCTTCTCTCTCCTGTGGCAATACCAGGCAACTACGATGTATACTATTTTACTGAATATTCTCCGGTTCTGCGAATTCTGGCAGGCTTTCCCAGGTTCCCTGTCTCAGCCTTGCTGATGTGGCTGCTGCTTCCCGGTGCGCTCCTTGCAGGAAGACTCTCCAGAGGTGAGAGGAATACCCTTTTATGGATCGTTTGTATTGCAGCGGGGATACTTCCATTTTTTGTTACTGCAAGACTAAGATTACCCCTGATTCCACTGGTGGTTATATTACTTCTGCCCAGAGCCTTGAAGAACATGAGGAAAAGTCTGCTGCTGGCTCCGATTGGTGCAGCTGTGGGAATAGGTCTTGCGTTTGCAACTGCTGGCACTGTTGGCGCTGGAGGTGTCAATATGGCATTCCATGACGGGGTAGCACATTTTCAGCATGGTGATCAGCCTGGCGCAGAGATTCTTTTTCTAAAAGCAGTTGATGTTGCCTTTGACAGGCAGGACGGCATTGACCTGAATGGTGTTGATGCTCTGTATAATCTAGGCATCATAAGCATGAGAAAACGGGATACGGAATCCGCGGGAATGTACTGGGAAATGGCTCTTTTGCGTGATCCGGGATATGTTCCTGCCTACGAAGCTTTACTGGGGTTGACCCGGTAATTTAATTGAAGCATAAACCTTCAGATTCTTGTTAGTTAAAAAAATCACGAAGTTAGGTGTATGGAGGCTGTTTTGAACGCGAAATTTCTGTTTGACTATTTTCCCCCGCTGGTGGCGATACTGGCAGGTATTGTTGCTTTCTTTATCTTTCTTTCCGTAAAAAAGAAACCTCAGGGAACTGATCGGATGAAGAAGCTTGCATCGATGATACGTTCCGGTGCAATGACTTACCTTAAAACTCAATATAAAATTCTGTTATTATTTGTGATTGTAGTAGCCGTCCTGCTCTTCTTTGGTGTGAACAGAGCTACATCTATTGCCTTTGTTGCAGGTGCAATTTTCAGCATGATCGCAGGTGTTGCCGGTATGAGCGCCGCCACCATGGGTAATGTCAGAACTACACATGCTGCCAGAAGCAATATCTCGGAAGCTCTTTCAGTTGCCTTCGGCAGTGGAAGTGTTATGGGTTTTGCCGTTGCGGGGCTTGGGCTTCTGGGAGTCTCCGCCTTTTACCTTATGTTTCACGAGGTTGAGACAGTTAGAGCGTTTCTTCAGAGTGTTCTTGGCATGGAAACTCTTGATCTGAACAGCATAGCAGGGTTCGGAATGGGCGCCAGCAGTATTGCTTTGTTTGCCAGGGTCGGTGGTGGGATATTTACCAAAAGCGCAGATGTTGGTGCTGATCTGGTTGGCAAGATCGAGGCGGGAATTCCTGAAGATGATCCACGCAATCCGGCTGTTATCGCCGACAATGTCGGTGATAATGTTGGAGATGTGGCTGGAATGGGAGCAGATCTTTTCGAATCATTTGCAGGCTGCATTATTGCTGCAATTGTTCTTGCGTTCGGCATGGATATTGCCGGTGTTTCCACTTTGTTTTCCGGTACTGCGGCTGATGCTGCCCACATAGGCAGAACTTACCTCATAGCTCTTCCTCTTGTTCTTGCAGCACTTGGAACTGTGGCAAGTTTTATCGGAGCTTTGTTTGTGAAGATGTTCAGCAAGGGTTCACCACATGATGTGCTTCGGAACGCTACATTTATCAGTGCCGGTTTAGCCATTGCGTCAGCTTTCTGGGCAGTGAATTTTCTTGGTATTTCCACAGGAGTATTCTGGGCCATCACTGCTGGAGTGATCTCCGGCACAGCTATTGGTCTTATCACAGAGTACTACACCAGCAGCAAGCCGGTGAGACAGATAGCAGAAGCAACAAAAACAGGGCCTGCAACCACAATAATTGAAGGCATCGCTGTGGGTATGGAATCCACAATCGGTCCCATATTATTCATAGTTGCTGCTATTCTGGTCAGCTACCACTACGCAGGTCTTTACGGTATTGCACTTGCTGCTCTTGGTATGCTTATGAATGTTGGAATGACCATGTCGGTGGACGCATACGGGCCTGTTGCAGATAATGCCGGCGGTATTGCAGAAATGGCAGGTCTTCCGGAAGAGGTTCGCAAGAGAACCGACGAACTTGATGCACTGGGCAACACAACTGCAGCCATGGGCAAGGGTTTTGCCATCGGTTCAGCAGCTTTGACCTCTCTGGCACTTTTTTCGGCCTATGCGGAGGTTACCGGTCTGTTTGAGAAGGGCATTAATATTTTAAACCCGAATGTGATTGCGGGACTATTTCTTGGAGGGCTTCTTCCGTTTGTCTTTGCTTCCATTACATTGCGTGCTGTGGGCAAGACTGCCATGAAGATGGTGGAGGAGGTTCGCAGGCAATTCAGGGATATCAAAGGTCTTATGGAAGGCACCGCCGATCCTGAGACTGAGAAATGTATTGACATTGCCACCCGGGGAGCTCTCCATGAGATGATCCTTCCCGGAATCATGGCACTTGTAGTTCCAGTTATTGTCTACTTCGCTTTTGGAAGCAATGGAGCTGAGACCCTTGGAGGGCTTCTTGCCGGCTCAATAGTAACAGGTGTTCTGCTGGCTGTCTTCATGTCGAACAGCGGTGGAGCATGGGACAATGCAAAGAAGTATATTGAAGCAGGTAACATGGGTGGTAAGGGTTCGCCAAGCCACGATGCTGCTGTTATGGGTGATACGGTTGGTGATCCTTTCAAAGATACAAGTGGTCCTTCTCTGAATATTCTTATCAAACTTATGACTGTTGTGGCTCTTGTACTGGCACAGATACAGGTTGGCTGACGAAAGGAAACAAAATGACCGCAGTTCTTGAATTTAACAAAGAGAATGTAAGAGCAAAACTGGAAGAGATACGCCCAATGCTTCAGGCTGATGGCGGCGATATTGAGTTTATTGATATCAAAGATACAGTAGTTCAGGTCAGGCTTCAGGGTTCATGTCACGGTTGTGCCTTTGCGACTATGACGCTGCAATTTGGAGTTGAAAAGTCGCTTAAGAAATACTTCCCTGAGATGGAGCGGGTTGAAAACGTCTAAAGGTTTTTCTTCCAGATCGCAGGCGTGTCTTCTGCTGAGGGGAAGCCAGGAACGGCTTCCTCTTTCTTCAGAGGACATGGCTTTTGCCACCAGAATGTACCGTGAAGCGATCATATGGCGGAAGAGAATAGATAATGTGCTTGCCAATTATGTCAGACAATCACTTGATACTCTTGATGCCGATGTTCTCTGCAGTCTCAGAATAGGTGCTGTACAGCTTCTTGTTCTCGGTACTCCGGCTCATGCTGCAGTATCCGCCACAGTGCAGGCTCATTTGAAACGTAAGACCAGAGGTCTTGTGAATGCTGTTCTGCGCAAGGTGGCCAGCCATAAAGAGAAGGGCGATCTACCATACCATATCATGTATTCCCACCCGGAGGAACTGGTTGGAAGATGGTTGCACCGTTACGGAAAAACTGTTACGGAAAGGCTGCTGGACTGGAACAATCAACCACCTCCCCTTGGCGGATACGCTTTCGGGCAGATACCGGATAATACTGAACCTGGATTGTTTCTTGACCGCTATCGGATCATTGAACGCAAGGGAGCTTTTCGGCCTCCGGATCACTTTTACATTCAGGATGAGTCTGCAGCTATTGTAGGCCGGGGAATGGCGGAACTTCCCGGGGAAGTGGTTCTAGAGGTAGGCGCTGCTCCAGGGGGAAAAACCGCACATTTGAATGGCACCGGGTTCATTATCTCACTTGACAAGAAGAAGAAGAGAATGGGCAGGTGGCTGGAAAATCGCGAAAGAATGGGCTGGAAGGACTGTTTTCCTATAGCAGCAGATTGCACAAGGCTTCCATTCAAGTGTCAATTTGATAAAGTGATAGTTGATGCGCCGTGCACAAACACTGGTGTTTACAGAAGAAGATTTGACGCCCGGTGGAACTGGACGCCAAAGCTTGAGAAGGGGCTTTTAGTTATTCAGCGGCAAATGCTTCAGGCATCAGCCAGAGCGGTAAAACCTGGTGGTGTTCTGGTGTATTCCACATGCAGCATTGAACCTGCTGAAAATTCTGAAATTGTTCTTTCTTTTGAAGACGAGAACAGGATATTTGAACGAATGCCATTTCCTGCTCCTGCAGGTCTGGTATCAGATAAAGGGTTTCTTTCCATATTCCCACCGGATGCCGGGCTGGATGGCCTTTTTGCTGCATCCTGGATACGGAAAAGCTGAAAGGTATGAAATTGAATTCGGAAACCAGATTTATTTCAGTTGGTTTGGCTCTGGTGACTGTTTTGTACATCCTTTCACTCTCAATTCCACTCTTTGGCGATTCGCTGGGTTACGGATACAAAACAACAGACTGGATCCGCAGCAATGGTTTTTCCCCATTCGCAGCTGGTCTTGAAAAAGGCGAACAGGCCATGGGTCACCCAACCTTGTTTTTCTGGGTTTGGGCACTGCTTTCCGGGGTATTCGGAAACTCCTTGTGGGTGGCGAGGCTTCTTCCTGCGATTGCCACATTCTTAAGCATATGGGGAATGTACAGGCTGGGCAGGCTGCTTTCATGTGAACTGGCAGGATGGCTTTCTGCTCTCGCTCTTTTTGCAAGCCCTCTGTTTGTTACTCAGGCTATGAGGCCCATGCCGGAAAGTGCTGTTGTTGCCGCTGTTGTCTGGTCACTCTATTTTTATGTAAAGAAGAAATATGTTCAGGCAGTTCTTTTATGTGCGCTTGCCATAATCTTCAGGGAACAGGCCATATTTCTTGCAGGGGCATATTTCCTGGCAGAATTTTTTCAAACAGGTTTTAAGAAGCCGCTTCGCCTTCTTCTGTTTCTTTCACCGACTCTTGTCATCGCAGTAACAGGTCTTATCAATCTTCTGGTCAACGGCTATTTTTTCTTTCCTACATACATGGGGGAGGGTTCTGTACTGGAGTCGAACTGGTTGGCTATCCGGCTCCGGTTGTTCGGTTCCCATCTGATCTCTGAGGATTTCAGGTGGCTTCCGGTAACAGCCGCCCTGGCTGGAATGATCAGAGGGATCGGGCGGGACAAAGACAGAAGATTATTGCCATTTATTCTGATCCTGCTTTTCCCGACTCTTTTCTTTCCTCCGGACAGAATTCTCTTTCTAGCTTTCGTTACAGTTCTTCTTGTTGTCTACAAAATCAGGCACAGACTTGTTCTTGGAAGAGTGTTCTCTGTTTTCATTGTGATGCCTGTGTCAATAGTACTTTTCCATGTTTTGATAGTTCTGGTATCCCCGGACTCAGCCCTTAATCTTTTCAGATATGTGATGCCTGCATATCCGATGATTATTCTGGGTTCGATTGTTATGCTCTTCAAATACTATTCTCAGAAAACAGCTTTTGTTATCGGAGCGATCTTTGTGGTGTCCACTGCTGTTGCGAACAGGTCACAGCACTATGATTATCAGTTAGATACTTCTCTGGCATGTGTGAGACCTTTACTGGACTACAGTGAAGCAGCGCTTTTTGCAGTATCACTTGGCGACACCGTTCTGGTTTCAG
>JAGLDB010000160.1 GCA_023145935.1 Candidatus Sabulitectum sp.
GAACAGAGAAGGAAAGATAATGCAATCAGTCTATCCATGCAGACACCTCCATTCCCAAAGTAGTTAGACCATCCCTCCACTGAACTGTTACAGCAGCAGTAAAGTCGTCTCTGGCACCAAATATGCGAAGCAGACACCCTGGTTCCGGGTTATTGCTGTCCAGGTTTAACATAACAGACAACTCTGTTGCAACCCCGGGAACCGGCGTGTACAGTGCAGTTGCAGTGGTCTTCAGGCTGTCATCAAACATCTCCACAGCTCCACCGCACCCTGCAGGCGAAGATCGGTAGAATCCTGACACCTTGCCGTAAAATGTCTCCAGGTTCTCCAGCTCAGCCTTGAAGGACCATGCAATTCCTGCTTCAGAGAGCAGATCCATTCCACCCACAAGAAATGTTTTAGAACCGTCGGCTACATCAATAGAAACATTCAGCAGCCCGCTTACCGCCCTGTCTTTTCCACGAAGATATCCTGTCAACCCAATTTGAACAGAGTCCTCTTCGTAATAAAGACGCGGTACCATTTCAATGGTAAACAATCTGTTCCTGAAAAGTTTCATCTCTCTCAGCTCAGTAAGGTAATTCCACCGAGAGTTTTCCTTGACGAAAAGGAACCAGGGTTGCACTTTTCTTAGATCTAGAAATCCACTGAAAGTTTCCACCAGCGACGAGTCCTCTCTGACCCCGTTCCAGCCAACTGTACCAAATCCAAGCCATGGGGATTTCACTCCGTACCACGAAAGCGAATCACCAAACTGATTCCAGAATCCCTGAAACCCAAGCAATCCGCCAGCTTCGATGGAAACAACTGAAGAGTCCATCACATCATAATTCCGCCACTCTCTAACAGGAACATCGAATCCCGGAAGAAACGGTTCAATCAGACCTGTTGAAACACCTGTGCCAATCCAGGGTGAACCGGGCCATCTGAAAAATGCACCTGCGCTCACCGGTTCTATTTCAGTAGATGTTGAATCGGCAGAATAGCTAACAGATGCTTCCGCACTCAGTTGAACCCAGTCACTTCTAAAAGCTCCTCTGGGAAAAACCATCAGAGTATCTGCGGAAAGCGTTTTCAGCCCATTGTTAAGATCCGCAGATGCCGTTGTATGGAAAAACAGTCCCAGATTGAGCCCATCCGGTGCTTCATCCACTGAACCGGTCTGTTGTCCGGAAAGAACCAGAGCCAGAAATATTGCTATCACTGGAACCTCCTCGAAATGCCAAATTTATGCTGGATCTCATTATCATGAAACATGGCACCATACCCGTAATTCCACGATTCCATGGAAAAACTGACACCGGCGTTAAAGTCTTCTCCACCAGTACCTGAATAGAGCTTCAATGCTCTGGTCACTGCAAGTTCGCACCCGATCTGCCAGTCACCATCACCAAAAGTAGTATGTGCTTTCAAGTTTCTGTTGAAGACATGGCTGAATCCGGTGGTAAGTGTGCGATCCTCCAGAATATCCGTAAAGCTCATTCCCAGAGCAAATGATGGGAAAAGAGAGAACTGAAACCCTGCATCCATATCAAAAATGCCCTCACCGGTGCTGTCCGCATATTGATACCTGGTAGAGACTCCGGTTGTTATGCTGGGCCCGAAGAGCCCTGCCATAAACCCTATTGGGTCTCCTGCAATCACATAACTTCCCGATAGCTGAAATGTGCCATTGCCACTGTAACTGTTCCATCCTGCACCAGTGCCAATGTGAAACCCCGACAATCCAACTGGTATCACCGCAGAAGCAGAACCGGAAGATTCATTTTTGCCGAGACCGGCGTTAACAGTAATCTCAAGAAACTCAACCCTGCCCATACCTGCAGGTGCAGCCATGCAGGATACAGGATCGTTGCTCCAGGCAACCGGAAAAACACCAAGCCCTGTTTGAACAGGACCTGCAAAATTCCAGACACCAAGGAGTGCTGAAAGAATAGAGAATGTTATCAGTATGCTCCCCTCCCCCTCAGAACAGTAATAACTGTTCTTGCCAGAATTGCCATGTCAAGCATGACAGACTGGTTTCTCATGTAGTAAAAGTCGTATTCCAGATTCTCATGCAGCGGTAGATCTTTTCTGCCCATGATCTGCCACAAGCCTGTAATACCCGGTTTTACATCAAGCCGTCTGCGCTGCCAGGCGTTGTAGTCATGAACAATAAAATCCATTTCCGGTCTGGGGCCCACCATGCTCATATGTCCCATGAGAACATTAAACAACTGAGGTAATTCATCAAGACTTGTTTTTCGGAGTAGCCTGCCGATGCCTGTAACCCTGGGATCATCGCCGGCAACAGGAGCCACCTCATACTCGTTTGCTTCAGGCTTCATTGTTCTAAATTTGTAAAGAGTGAATTTTCTGCCGAATCTGCCCACCCTTGTCTGTTTGAAAATAGAAGAACCTTTGCCTGTAACTGCCAGAATTGCCCAGATTGCGCCCATAAGCGGGGCGAGCACAATAATCATAAGCGGTGACATGAACAGATCCATAACTCTTTTGGTCAGATTGCTGAAAGTGCCTTTTCCGGAAGAACCAATCTCCACAACAGGCATTCTTGATATACTGCTGAGATCACTGGCTCCTGCAACTATCTCAAAAAGATCTGTGACCAGCATGAATACAATATCTTCCTTTTGAACAGAGTTTATGATCTTGAGCATATCTGTTCGACTCATGGATCCGCTGGCAAAAAAGACCTCGTCAATGGAAAGACTCTCTATCAGCCGAGGAAGATCCCTTGCTTCTCCTATAACTCTCACACCGCAGATCTCAGTGGTAGTTCCAGTTTTTTCCAGGAGAACACCCTTGACCCTGTGTCTTGGCTCAGGGAATTTCTTCAGTGAAGTAATCACCCGCTCGGCAAACTCACCGGAACCGATAACAAGCGTAGCTGGTGATTCCTTAAATGGCGCCACTCGTAACGCCAGAGAGGTAAACAGCTTCCTTAAAAGAATGTTCACCGGTTGAGATATCAAGAGGAAGATCAGAAGCATGATCCTTGAGTAATCCATCTTCACCAGATAACTTGCTGCCATAATAGATACCGCAAGGTAGAAAACCGCACGCATCCGTTTTGCAAGTCCGGGAAAAACACCCTGTTGAAAAGAGTACACATACATTCCTGTAGACCACCATGAAGCAATCCAGAGGATAAGCAGCACTGGAATAGTGGCAAGATAGGTGTTGATTGTGTGGGAGAATTCCGGAAGAATGCCGGACAACCAGCATGTTCTTATATACCATGTGGCAAACAGGGATACAGGTACTGTTACAATATCCGAAGCTATCAGAAATAGAATTAGAATCCGCTGCTGTCTTCTTATAGGCGCAAACACTATTTGATCCTCCCATTCACGCCCTGAACAGCACCGGAGAAAAGAGCTAAACCACGCCAAATTGCGAAAATTGGAATGAAAAAGAAAACAGAATAATCAGTATACAGGGCTGCAAGAAAAAGAGGCAGAGAAGCAAGCAGAAAAATCAGCATAAGAACAACGGTAACCACCGGATAAAATGGAATCAGAAAAATAGAGAGCACAACGGGAATTGCAAGAAGCATCTGCAATTTCAGTGTCTGAGGCGTATACCCGTCGCGCACAGCTCTGGCTGGGAATTTTCTGACCAGCATTATCCTCCATTTTCCGCGACGATTCTTCATCTTGAAATATGCGATCCAACTGGAACGATGAATATGGGCAACCTTTGCATCTGCAGCAAATCCAATGCTTCCTCCTGCTTCGGTAAGCCTCCAGGAGAGATCAACGTCCTCATGTTCCGGCAGAGGAAAGCTCTCATCAAAGCCACCGAGTTTTTCAAGCCAGTCTCTTCGAAAACCTGCCGCATAGGTATCAGCCAGATGAATCTTCGCTGCTCGGGCCATAAGCCTGTATCTTTCCTCGAACTCAACCTGAGCCAGCCTCTGAATCAGTCTGTTTCCTCCTGAAGAATATACCCCTTTCACAGCCTGGTACTCATCCTTAAGCTTATCTATCATTATCTGTGCCCAGGAATGTTCAGGAATACAGTCTGAATCTGTAAAGAGGATGTAATTTGCATCGGTGACTTTCCAGCCCCGATTTCTTGCAGCGGCAGGACCGGCGTGTACGCCGTTAACACAAATATCCACAAGTTCTGTTATTGCAGAAGGCGGCTTCTCCATACCGTCTATACTGAGAACAATCGTTATGTCCGATCTTAAAGTCTGGGCAGCTAAAGCTTGAAGAGTGGGTATCACGCTGCTCCACTGGCCTGCAAAAGGAATAACCACTGCTGTTTCAGTCATTCTTACGCCTGAAAATGTATTTCCGAAAGGTCTTGAAAGCAAGCAGGGTTCGGTGTCTTTCACCACTGTCAAAAAGACTGCGCCATGCTTTTTTCATGATATAACCTGGTCTCAGATAAAATCTTCTTCTGGCAAAGTTGCAGAATTCCACAAGTTCGTCCGGTGTCATGTCAGGTGTCCTGACAACACAGGCGTGTGTGCCGTCTTCTTTGAGCCAGTCCCTCCAGCTGGATGTGACCAGAAGCCCCGCCTTCTGAACATCAGTATACGCATCAGTTCCCGGATAAACCATAAGAGGATAGAACTGCGCAGTATCGGGATTAAGATTCAAAGCGAAATCAAGAGTTCTCTCTGCTGTATCTCTTGTTTCTCCAGGTATCCCGAAAAGGAAACAACCATGAACAAGAATACCCGCCTTTCTGGCACTTCCCATGAACTCCACCATCTGATCTGTTTTGAGCCCTTTCCGCATTGCTTCCAGTATTTCATTGCAACCACTCTCAAAGCCCACACACACCGACCTTAAACCAGCGGCGTGGCACTGCCTGAGGGTCTCATAATCAGCTGTTGCTCTCATATTACATGTCCACGAAATACTCACACCTGCTTTCGATATCTCCGCTGAAAGCAGCCTCAGCCTCTTCATATCTGCAGATATGGTATCATCTTCGAAGAATATCGCCTGCACT
>JAGLDB010000161.1 GCA_023145935.1 Candidatus Sabulitectum sp.
GAGCCAGTTCCCGGCCAACTGTTCCGATCCAGTCGCTGCCCAGATTCGAGGTCATTATAAGCACGGAATTGCGGAAATCCACAGTTCTGCCCTGTCCGTCAGTAAGCCTTCCTTCGTCCAGTATCTGAAGAAATACATTGAACACATCCGGATGAGCCTTCTCTATCTCATCAAACAACACCACAGAGTACGGTTTCCTGCGAATGGCTTCAGTTAGATAACCACCCTCATCATAACCCACATAACCGGGCGGTGCTCCAATAAGCCTTGAAACTGAGTGTTTTTCCATAAACTCACTCATGTCCACCCTGATCATGGCTTCCGGACTGTCAAAAAGAAAGTCTGCAAGACTCTTTGCAAGCTCAGTTTTTCCCACACCGGTAGGTCCCATAAAGATGAAACTGCCAAGAGGCTGGTTTGGATCCTGTACCCCTGCTCTTGCTCTTCGAATGGCCCTGGATACTGCACCAACTGCATAATCCTGCCCGATCACACTCTGCTTAAGTGCTTCCTCCATATGAAGAAGTCTTTCTCTCTCTCCCTCGAGCATTCTGGACACAGGGATTCCAGTCCACCTGGAAACCACAGAAGCAATCTGTTCAGCAGTAATTTCCTCTGTGAGCATTGCACCATTTTCCTGCAAAGAAGCCAGTTCTTTTCTGGCATTATCAAGGTCATCCTGAACAGTTCGGATATCTCCGTATCTGATCCGGGCCACCTCGGAAAGATCACCGTTTCTTTCTGCCTTCTTTTCCTCAATGCGAAGATCATCCAGCTTGCGGGAAAGCTCTCTTGTACGGTTTATGGCCTCCCTTTCGTTCTTCCATCTGGCCTCCAGTGCAGAATACTCCTCCTTAAGATCCGCAATCTCTTTCTTAACCTCGCCAAGTTTGTTCTTTGATGCCTTGTCCCTTTCCCGCTTCAACCCCTCCCTGGCGATCTCAAGCCTGGTGATCTGTCGTTTCAAAGCATCAACTTCAGCAGGCATGCTGTCTATCTCTATTCTAAGGCGGCTGGCTGCTTCATCCACAAGGTCAATGGCCTTGTCTGGAAGAAATCGGTCGGAGATGTATCTGTCACTCAGTGTGGCTGCAGCAACCAGTGCAGGATCCTGTATATGAATTCCGTGGTGAACTTCATACTTCTCTCTGAGACCCCGCAGGATGTTCACCGTATCCTCCACAGAAGGAGGCTCAACAAGAACAGGCTGGAATCGTCTCTCAAGTGCAGCGTCCTTCTCAATGTACTTTCTGTATTCATCAAGCGTGGTAGCTCCTATGCAATGCAGCTCTCCTCTGGCAAGAGCAGGTTTAAGCATGTTTGCTGCATCTACTGATCCCTGAGAAGCTCCGGCCCCTACCAGAGTGTGCATTTCGTCGATGAAAAGAATAACCCTGCCATGGCTGGCAGATATCTCTGAAAGAACTGCTTTCAGCCTCTCTTCAAATTCTCCACGGAATTTCGCACCTGCGATAAGAGCTCCCATATCCAGCGCCATAAGGCATTTATCCTTTAGAGTTTCCGGAACATCGCCCTCGGCTATTCTGCCTGCAAGCCCTTCTGCAATAGCAGTTTTGCCAACACCAGGCTCTCCGATAAGAACAGGATTGTTCTTCCTGCGGCGGCAGAGTATCTGCATAGTGCGCATTATCTCTTCGTCTCTGCCTATTACCGGATCCAGCTTCTGCTGTCTGGCAAGAGCTGTAAGATCTTTTGTGTACTTTTTAAGAGCCTCATAGCTGTCCTCTGCGTTCTCGCTTGTTACCCTTGAAGATCCTCTTATCTGCGACAAGGCCTCAAGAAAATTCTGCTCGGTAATTCCAGATTCGTGAAGTACCTCAGCAGCTTTTCCGTTAGAAGAGAGAACACCCATGAAGATGTGTTCACTGGCTACAAAATCGTCCTTCATCCTGCTGGACACCTTTTCAGCAGCTTTCAGAACATTCAGCGTGGAGCGGGATAGAGCTGGTTGAGCCCCTCCTGAAGATCGGGGCAGATTACCAATAGCATCTCTGATGTGGTCATTGAGCAGGGCAAGCTGTACGCCAAGCCGATTCAACACTCCGGGTATTGTACCGGAACCATCTCCTGTAAGCGCATGAATGATGTGCATTGGAGTAACCTCGGGATTACCTGCGGAAGAAGCGGAATTGACTGCTTCAGTCACTGCTTCCCGTGCTTTGATCGTTAATTTCTCTAGTGTCATATTTCCTCCTGTTTATTTACTGTATTAGCAAGAGACAGGCCAGAAATATGTGTCACTTATTGGCCCGTATTGCCTATATCTATACATTTCAAAGAAGATAGATTCAATGCTGTGTCGGAATGACACAGCAGCCTGACACTATTTCACCTTGAGGAAAGGCGTGAAGACAGACCGGTACTTTACCATTGATTTCTTTTGTTGTAGCTTTCAAGCATGAGTATTGCAATTGTACAATCAAATCAGGAGGAAAAATGGCTAACATTGGAGTGATAGGACTTGGGTACTGGGGTCCCAATCTTCTTAGAAACATCGTTGCCAACAGAAGAAGTGATAAGATCGTGATCTGTGACAGTGATCCGGGCCGTCTGACCAAGATCGCAGAAAGATTCCCCGCCTGTGAGAAAACACTGGACGCCAAAGACATTTTTAATGACCCATCGATTGATGCTATAATAATTGCTACAAGCGTTTCCAGCCATTACCCTCTGGCCATGGAGGCCATGAAGGCGGGCAAGCACGTATTTGTGGAAAAGCCTTTTGCCGAAGACACAAAAAAAGCCGAAGAAATGGTGCAGTACGCTGAAGACAACAACCTTGTTACAATGGTAGGGCATACATTCCTCTACTCTCCTCCAGTGCTTAAGATCAAGCAGATCCTTGACAGCAAAGAGCTGGGAGATATTAGATTCATAACCAGTACCAGAGTAAATCTTGGGCTTCACCAGAAGGATGTTTCTGTTATATGGGATCTTGCCCCGCATGATTTCTCAATGCTTTTCTACTGGCTTGACGAAGAGCCTGATTTTGTGGAAGCCTTCGGACATGATTATGTCCTCAGCGGTATTCCTGATGTTGCCTTTATCAATCTCGGTTTCCCAAGCGGGGCCACAGCCAATGTTCAGGTTGCATGGCTAGCGCCTTCAAAACTTCGTAAAACTGTTATTGTAGGAAGCAGAAAGATGCTTATTTACGATGATACAGAACCTTATGAAAAAATTAAGATCTTTGACAAAGGTGTTGATATCCTCGAGCCAAAAACCTTTGGGGAATACCAGCTTTCATACCGAACCGGTGACATCATCAGCCCGCAGATCGACTCTTTTGAACCTCTGCATTCAGAGATGGAAGAATTTCTTCGATGCATTGAAACAGGAGCAACTCCAAGAACATCGGGAAGAAGCGGAATGGGTGTTGTAAAAGCTCTTGAGATTGCTGACAAAAGCCTTTTAGCGAAACTGAAAAAGCAGCAATAGTGAAGCAGCCGCCAAAAGTTCTTCTGAAGTACCTTGGGATCTCACTGGGAAAAGGTCTTCCTCTTTCCATTGACTTCGCCGTACTTGCCGGAGCAATGGCGGCTCTTCTTGGAGAGAAGGATTCAGCAGCACACACTCTTGCCAGGTATGCTGCTGGCTTCTCTTCACCACCTGCAGGTAAGGTTGTTACAGGAGCAGAAATGGCACTGGCAACTTCACGCCAGGGCAGAAGTTCAACAGGCTACATTTCTGACACCATCGAGGCACCGCCTGGAATGACTGTAAAAGGCTGTATAAGCCTGGCTGTTACAGGATTCGGCAAAAGCCGCAGTGAAGCGGCACATCTCACCAATGAGCTTATTGGTTGGCTTGATCTTGCGTCACTTACCGGCACTCAGGTTGATAAACTGGAATCGTCAGAAGCCCAGAGAACCTCCATGGCAATTGCAATGGCAACTAATCCCAAGCTTCTCATCGTAGAGTGCCCTGTTCACGACTCCCTCCATGCTAAACTGAAGGAGTTCTCTGAAGTGGGTAATACGGTTCTTTTCAGGGCATCTTCTCTGGGGCAGATACCCTATGGCGTGGAACGCATAGCACTTTGCGACAAAAACGGGATATGCAGGATCGTCAGACATTCCGAACTAGCCGCCATTTCTCTTGGAGGAGCGGAAATTACCGTTTCGTTCTATCCCTCCCTGCCCAGGAAACAGCTTGAAAACATAGAAGGAATTAAGAATCTGGTACACACTAACGGGCTGTACAAATTCACCCATGCTGACACTGTACACGCCATCACCAAATTGATGCTTATGGCAAGAGCAAACTCAAGAGCAGTTATTGAACTTCAACTCTCCCCGATTCCCCCTGGAGCACTGCTGAAAATGTTCAATCCCCCGGATGAATCGCAGATCCCGGTTGATCTGTTCCACGGGGAAGAAGGTTTCTGAATTTGCAGCTGATCATCCTGACTGCAAAGCTGATGTGGGAGCGGGCAATCAATCTGAAAAGCAGGTTGTGGCTCAGTGTTCTACTCCTGGCCGGTGTGTTTGTGGTTGCCCCAAAAGAAGAAATGCTTCTACAGCTTGTTTCCTGCTCGCTAATGATTCCGGCAATTTTTCTTCTTACAGACTGGAACGGCTCTGCAGCACGAACAGGTCTTCTGGAGTTGATAAAGCGAGGCGACAAAGCAGGAATGGTCAGGATTGCCGAATGGTTAGTTCCCTCCCTGGCAGGAATGCTTATCTCTTCAATAATCGTCTTTACAGTCTCAAGCCATCCCCCGTGGCAGTTCTGGGCTTCTGCACCGCTGAACGCAGTATCGTTCTCGCTGATCTTTCTGGTAACCGAAAAGTATCTGAAGTATGCTGGTAGAACACTGTTAGTTCTGCTCTGGCTTTTTCAGCTCTCCGAACCCAGACCGCTGGGAAAGATTATCGATATGCTGATGTTCACAAACTACCCGGCAGCTGTTCTTGCTGC
>JAGLDB010000162.1 GCA_023145935.1 Candidatus Sabulitectum sp.
AGGATCCGGATGTAATTCTTATCGGAGAGATGCGTGATGCCGAAACTGCCATGATAGCTCTGAGCGGTGCAGAAACAGGTCACTTGGTTATGAGTACTCTTCATACCACTGATGCCCCAGAGACCATCAACAGGATCATTGATATGTTCCCGGCTTATCAGCAGAAGCAGATTCGCATTCAACTGGGGGGGCTGTTAAAGGCTGTTATTTCCCAGAGACTTCTTCCTTCTGTTACCGGCAAGGAAAGGGTTCTGGCTACCGAGGTTATGGTGCATACCGCTACAATAGGTAACTGTATTACAGATACTGATAAATTTCACCTGATACACGATACCATGGAGCAGGGCGGGCATCAGTACGGAATGCAGACATTTGATATGTGTCTTTATCAACTGCTTAAAGATGGTCGGATAGATGAAGGAACAGCACTTGCAGCTGCTACTAATCCAAATTCCCTTGTTCTGAGGATCAAGGGAGTGGAATCTGCAGACGATTGGGGGATAGAATAAAATGGAGAATATCGGTGTTACAACCCTATGGGCAGGCGGGATCACTTTTCTTCTGATCTCGATCTTTCTTTTGTGGCTTGGTCTGAAGGCACAGAAGCGACCCAACTTGACCGGGGACTCTTCAATGGTGGGAGAAACCGGTATCGTAAGAAAAACAGCAGGCTTCAGGAACAGAATTGTTGTTGAGGTCAGAGGAGAGCAGTGGTGGAGTAAAATGATCGTTCCAGCGGATGTATCCGTCGGCTCAGAGATCAAGGTAACAGAAGTGGATCCAGATGATCTTATTCTAATAATCGAACCGGTTGAAAGGAGTTAGTATGCCAGCAGCAGCAATTTGCGTTCCTGCAGTCATTCTTTTTATTCTCATACTCAGCTCATTAAGAGTGCTGAAAGAGTATCAGAGAGGCGTGGTTTTCAGACTTGGTAAGGTTATCGGGATCAAGGGACCTGGTCTGATTTTTGTGTTTCCCGTTATTGATTCAATGAAGAAGGTTGACCTCCGTGTAATCACAATGGACATTCCTCCGCAGGATGTTATTACAAGAGACAATGTCAGTGTGAAGGTTAATGCTGTGACCTACTACAGGGTAATTGATCCTAAAAGGGCTATACTGGAAGTTACCAATTACATGTATGCCACCAACCAGCTTGCCCAGACCACCCTTAGAAGTGTTCTAGGTGAGGCCACATTGGATGAGCTTCTTGCGAACAGAGATGAGATAAACGGCAAACTTCAAGACATTCTTGACAGAATGACAGACCCATGGGGCATCAAAGTATCCACGGTTGAGGTCAAACATGTTGATCTGCCGGAAGACATGCAGAGGATGATGGCCAAGGAGGCAGAAGCCGAGAGAGATCGCAGAGCAAAGATCATTCGTGCAGATGCAGAGCTTCAGGCTTCAGTTAAACTTGGAGAAGCAGCAAAAATTCTGGATGTACATCCTTCTGCTCTTCAGCTCAGGTATCTGCAGACATTGACGGACATTGCTGTGGAAAACAACTCTACAATTGCTTTCCCGATCCCCATGGATCTACTTACACCTTTTATTAAGAAGGCAAAGGAGTAACAAATGGTTTTGAAGGGCACTGTAACAGCACTGGTTACACCCTTCAAGAACGGACTTGTTGATCATGAATCACTGAGGGATCTGGTGGAATTCCAGATCTCCTCAGGGGTTCAGGCTCTTCTGGCCTGCGGGTGTACCGGGGAACCGGCCACTCTTTCCAGCAGAGAAAAGCTGGAGGTCATTCAAACCGTTCTTGATACATCCAATGGAAGAGTTCCAGTTATTGCCGGAACCGGTACAAATGCAACTGCCACCACAGTGAGTTTTACGGAGACTGTGTGCAGAACCGGGGTAGATTCAGTTCTTATCATTACGCCGTACTACAACAAACCAACTCCCCAGGGGCAGATCGCCCACTATACTGCCGTGGCTGACGCCAGTCTGAAGCCGGTTATCATATACAATGTTCCCGGGCGCACAGGCACCGCCATGACCATTGAAACCATTGCCAGGCTGGGAGAACATCCCAACATCATTGGTGTAAAGGATGCTGCAGGCAGTGTAGAGAGGGTAACGGAGCTTCGTTCCATGTCTGCCATGTCTTATATGAGCGGAGATGATCATCTCTGCCTAGCTCAGGTTTTAATGGGGGGTTCCGGCGTTGTATCGGTAACATCCAATGTGGCACCATCGCAGATGAGCAGAATGATTGCAGCAGGGTTGAATGGAGATGTTGTGAGAGCCAGAGAGCTTCATGAAATTCTTTTCCCTCTCTTCAAGGTACTCTTCATAGAGAGCAATCCTGCTCCGGCAAAGAAAGCGCTCCAGTTAATGGGAGTGATATCCAGCGATACTCTCAGAGAACCTCTGGTTTCCCTCAGGGAAGAGAGCAAACACATATTGAAGGGTGTTCTAGAGCTCATGGAGCTTGCATGACAAGGGTTGCGGTTTTCGGGGCAGCAGGAAGAATGGGCAGGCTTATCGCAGCAGAAGCAGCAGCAGGCACAGTTGATATGATCCAGGCCTTCGATGCTGGAGACGAACTCACGCTGGATCCTTCAGTGGAAGTGGTTCTTGATTTCTCTCTGCCGTCTGCATGGAATGATCTCGATGGTCTTTTAAAGGGAACCGGTGTTGCTCTTGTTTCTGGAACCACCGGCCTTGGAGAGAAAGAGATTGCCCTGCTCCACCAGTGGAAAGCAAGTCACCCTGTTTTCTATTCATCAAATATGAGTGTTGGGATTCATGTACTGGGCAGGCTTATGGAGCTGGCGTCCGGCATGCTCGGCGAAAACTTTGACAGAGAGCTGATTGAGTTTCACCATCGGAATAAGAAAGACAGCCCCAGTGGTACAGCTCTTTCCCTGCTGAAGAACTGGGATGGAGAGAGAGTATTCGGGCGCAGGGGAAATACAGGAGAGCGGAAAACGGGTTCAGTTGGTGTACATGCTGTTCGAGGCGGTGATGTAACAGGTGAGCACCATCTTTATTTCATGGGAGACGGGGAGAGGCTTACATTGAGTCACATGGCAACAGACAGACGGGTCTTTGCTCTGGGGGCCATTCGCGCAGCAGTTTTTGTTGCAGGTAAACCTCCGGGTATGTACAGCATGGAGGATATGCTTGGATAGTGTATTGAAGCCGGGTTTTGCCGGATCGTTCTACCCGGCGGATCCCTCCAGATTAAGAGTTATGGTTTCAGATCTTCTTGATAATTCCTGTGAACCTCTAGCTGGGGCCATGGGAATGGTTGTTCCCCATGCAGGTTATGTCTACTCCGGCATAACCGCAGGGTATGGCTTTGCCAGCGCACCTGACAATATCAGTACTGTTGTAATTGTCGCACCCAGCCACCGATACCCATTTCAGAGCGAAACGGTTTTTGATATAGACTTTCTGGAGACACCTCTGGGGAAATGTCGGATAAACAGGCAGGTTACAGGGAAACTGGCGGTTGAAATGGAAACTGTTGTTTTCAATGAACACAGCCTTGAGGTCATGATCCCATTCATCCAGATCAGATGGCCTGATGCCACAATAGTACCAGTTGTACTTGGCTCTGAACCTGACTGCAGCAGGCTTGCCGGGCTCTTGCAGAACTATGCCCCTGATGCGTTCATTGTTGCATCCAGCGATCTTTCTCATTTTTACCCGCTGGATCTGGCCAGAAAATTGGACAGACAGGTAATAGATGCATTCCTTACCCTTTCTCCTGTAAGAATAACAGATACTCTTGAAGCATGCGGGAAAGCCGCCATCAGGACACTTATGTATATTGCTGCATTAAGGAAGGCTCAGAGAGCAGTGGAGCTTCACTACTCTACATCCGCTGATGCTGGAGCAGGAGAGGAAGAGGTTGTGGGGTATTTCTCCGGGATGGTGATACGATGACTTACGAGGAAAGAATTTTGCTGCTTGATCTGGCTAGAAGATCTGTGTATGCCGCTGCAACAGGTGAAGTTGCTCCAGATCTGCCATCTGATGATGTTTTCAGCAGAGCAGGAGGAGCTTTTGTCACCCTGAAAGCCGGAGGTATGCTCAGAGGGTGCATTGGGAATTTCTCCGGTACAGGTTCTCTGGGAGCAACCATCAGAGCAATGGCCAGGGAGGCTGCAGTCTGCGACCCGCGGTTTGTCCCGGTTTCTCCTGCTGAGGTGGGCAGGTTAACCATAGAAATTTCTGTTCTTTCGCCAATGGAGACCATAGAGGCCGCTGATGTCTTACCGGGCAGACACGGGCTCTACATAAGAAGAGGTAACAGGGCAGGTACCCTTCTGCCCCAGGTAGCAGCAGAGGAGGGATGGGACAGAGAAGCATTCCTGGCCCATACATGTTTGAAAGCGGGGCTTTCACCTCAGGCATACCTGGAAGAGGGAACCGAAATATTTTCCTATACTGCTGAAGTGTTCAGCGAAAAAAAAACCGGAAAGAGGGTTAAGAAATGAAAAAAACTGTATTTATCGGAATGGGATTTCTGCTTATGTTTGGCGCCTGCGAAATGCCAGGCACCGGAGAGATTGCCTCTCAGGTTCAGGGCCAGGTAGATGATATCTCAGATGAAATTCAGGATGTGATAGAGAACAATGAAGAATTAACAGGAAGGATCGATGATCTTCAGGAGCAGATCAGCTCAGGCACTTTTGAGATGCCCGATATGCCTGATTTCGACCTGGATGGCATTATGGAAACTTTCGACGAAGATTTCCAGAACCTTTCTACCAGATCTGATTCCCTCATTGACGAAATGGCTCTTGTAATAGAGACACAGAGCCTTTCAATTGATAGTTTAAGAGCTGAGCTCAACGGCCTTGAAGGAGAGATAGCTTCTCTCAGGAACAGAGTAAACAATTTGGGAGCAAACAGCGGTGATTCCGGTAGAAGCGGTTCTTCTTCAAGTGGCAGTACAGGACGCGGCG
>JAGLDB010000163.1 GCA_023145935.1 Candidatus Sabulitectum sp.
ATGGCAGGCGGGGCGCATGTTATTCTTACTCCGGAAAAGGAGTTTGACACTGATGAGGTGTGTGCACTTTTAAAGAAGCGATACGAGCAGGGAAGGCGATATGCCCTTGTTGCAGTTGCAGAGGGGGCCATTGACCCCGGCCTTGCCCGTCATGTTTACCATTCAGCGGAAACGGATTCATTCGGTCATGTTCAGCTGGGTACAGGGATTGGAATAGGAGAGGTTCTAAAGAACGAGATTGAAGATCGGACCGGTCTTGAAACGAGGCATGTTGTCCTTGGTCATGTTCAGCGTGGCGGAAGCCCTTCAGCATTTGACAGGGTGCTTGGCACCCGGCTTGGAGTAAAGGCTGTTGAAGTTGGCGAATCAGGCGAGAATCGCAAAATGGTAGCTCTTCGGGGTACGGAAATTATTGCGACTGATCTTGCAGAAGCTGTAGGAACTCTCAAAACTGTTCCCGAGGAACACATCAAAACAGCCGAGTTATTCTTTGGCTGATATACAGGGGAGGAAAGAACTGTGTCAGTAAAAGTAGCCATCAACGGTTTTGGCAGAATAGGCAGACTGGTTTACAGGCAGTCTCTAAAGTACAGTGATATCGATATCGTTGCTGTAAATGATCTTACAGATCCAGCTATGCTGGCTCATCTTCTTAAGTACGATTCAGTGCATGGAGTATTTCCTGGTGAGGTCAAGGTGGATGGAGAGAGGATAATTGCCGGAAAAGATTCGTTCCTGGTTTCAAGCCAGCCTGATCCCTTGAAACTGCCATGGAAAGAAATGGGTGTTGATATTGTTGTAGAGTCCACCGGTTTCTTCAGAACACGGGAAAAGGCAGCGTATCACATACAGGCAGGTGCAAAGAAAGTAATAATCAGTGCACCGGCCAAGGGTGATCCAGGTGCTGACCTGACTGTTGTTTTTGGAGTTAATTCAGAGCTTTACGACCCGGAAATTCATGATGTGATAAGCACTGCAAGTTGCACTACTAACTGTCTTGCCCCGGTTGCAAAAGTACTCAACGATGCCTTTGGTATTGAAACCGGTGTTATGACCACGATACATGCCTACACCAATGACCAGAGAATTCTTGATCTACCTCACTCAGATATGAGAAGAGCCCGTTCTGCTGCAATAAATGTTATACCTACAACCACCGGTGCTGCAGCTGCGGTTTCTCTTGTTATTCCGGAGCTTAAGGGCAGGCTTGATGGGATGGCAGTAAGAGTGCCAGTGCCTGATGGTTCTCTGGTTGACCTGGTCTGCATGCTCAAGATCGATGCAACTGTGGATTCAGTGAACAGTGCAATGAAGGCAGCTTCTGAAACTTCAATGAAGGGCGTTCTTCAGTACACCGATGAGCCTCTGGTTTCAACAGATATTGTGGGAAACCCTTACAGCAGCATCTTTGACAGTCAGATCACAAAGATGATAGGACCCAGGATGCTGAAGGTTCTCTCATGGTATGACAATGAATTTGGCTACTCATCAAGAATGGTTGACATGCTTCTTCTCATGGCTGCAAAGGGGTTCTAGCATGCAGTATCCTTCAATTCGAGATCTTAAGACCGGCGGAAAGAGAATATTTCTCCGCGCTGACCTCAATGTACCCATTGAGGATGGGAAGATACTTGATGATACAAGGATAAGATCTGTTCTACGAACCATTAGATATCTGATAGAACAGGGTTCGCCGGTGGTTCTCGCTTCGCATCTGGGCAGGCCAGAGGGCAGGATCGTCCCGGATTACAGCATGAAACCCATAGCGGAGAAATTGAAGGAAATACTCACTGAAACCCGGATTCTCTTCGCCCGGGATTGTGTTGGTAAACGGGTTGAAGCCATGGCGGCCGGTCTTGGCCCCGGAGAGCTTCTGGTTCTTGAAAACCTTCGTTTTCACCCGGAAGAAACAGCAAATGAGCCTGGATTTGCAAAGAAACTTGCAGTACTGGGTGATATTTACGTGAATGATGCATTCGGTACGAGTCACAGAGAGCATTCATCCATGGTAGGTGTTCCTGAGATACTTGGCGGGGGCTATGTTGGCTTCCTGGTTGAAAAGGAACTGCGTGTTTTCGGAGAGCTGATCAGACACCCAAGAAAGCCTTACACAGTGATTCTGGGTGGTATCAAAGTCAGCGACAAGGTTGCTGTCATCGAGAATGTTCTGCCGAAACTCGACAATTTGATCGTTGGCGGAGCCATGGCTTTTACTTTCTACAAGGCCATGGATCTTGAGACAGGCACAAGCATTGTTGAAGAGGATACAATTCAGACTGCAAAAGATATTATTCAAGCAGCGGAAGAAAGAGGAGTGAACCTTATTCTTCCTGTTGATATAGTCTGTGCCCCGTCCAGAGACCATGGAGACGAAGCGGTTGTCAGGCGATTTGATGATCTTCCTGCAGACATGGCTGGATTTGATATCGGACCTGAATCCATTGAATTGTTCCGTAGAACCATGCTGAAGAGCAAAACTATTGTATGGAACGGTCCCATGGGATTATTCGAGATTCGTCCTTTTGATGTTGGTACAAGGCAGCTTGCTGCATTTATGGCCGATGCCACCTCTTATGGCGCAATAGCAGTAGTCGGTGGCGGAGACAGTATGAGAGCAGTCCGTGAAGCAGGTGTTGCTGAACAGATCACCCATGTTTCAACAGGCGGTGGTGCTTCTTTGAAACTGCTGCAAGGTGAGGAGCTTCCAGCCCTCGAACATCTGAGGATCGATGGAGTTAAACCATTCGTGGGAGCTAACTGGAAGATGAACGGTTCTCTTTCCATGGGCATAGAGTACTTAACATTGCTTGACGATGGGAATGTAAACTATTTCGGAGCTGATGTAGTTCTATTTGCACCGTTCACTCTTCTCTCAGCTTTTGCACCTCTTGCGGAAAGAGCCGGTATTCACCTTGGAGCCCAGGATATTTTCTGGGAGGAAAAGGGTGCTTATACCGGCGAGATCAGTGCGACAATGCTTAAGGAGGCAGGTTGCTCCTGGTTCCTTGCCGGGCACAGCGAAAGGCGGCACATTCTTGGTGAGACCGACGAGATCGTCAGGAAAAAAGTTAAAGCCGGTCTTGCTGCTGAGTTGTCATGTGTTCTCTGCGTGGGAGAGCTTCTTGAACAGAGGGAGGCTGGAAAAACCGAAGAGATCATCCGAGGTCAGCTTGAGTCCGCTCTGTCAGGTATTGAAGATGCCGATCCCTACAATCTGGTCATAGCTTACGAGCCTGTCTGGGCAATTGGTACGGGAAAAACTGCCACACCTGACGAGGTTCAAAGAATACATGGTCTTATTCGCCAGTGGGTGGCAGAGATCCTGGACAAAGAGTTCGCTGGGGAGGTCGGGATTATATACGGCGGTAGCGTGAAACCATCAAATGCTGCTGAAGTAATGTCAGGTAAAGACATTAACGGGGCACTGGTGGGTGGAGCCAGCTTAAAGGCAGACAGTTTCATCGAGATTGTCGCAGAGTGCCATTGATAAATAAGAGATAAGATCGGGGGAGCCGAACGGGCTCCCCCGATCTGTTCAGGAGCAGGTTCATGGGGATTCTCAGTTTTGTAATTACTCTTCTTCTTTTTGCATCTATGGAAGTGGCCAGCAAACCGTTGATGGGGTCAATCGACCCGCTGGTACTTACCTTCTGGCGATTCGTCTGCGGCACAGCAGTTCTTGGAATTGCTATGATCATAAGGAAGAAAAAAGTTAATCTGTCACTGCGGAAAGTATCTATTCTGGCGTTAATGGGCATTCTCAATACATTCATGAGCATGTCATTTCTTCAGCTTGCAGTTAAGAATACCGAGGCTTGCAGAGCGGCAACTATTTTCGGTTCCAACCCTGTTATTGTGGTTTTGATCGCAGCTGCCATCGGCTGGGAGAAGTTTACAAAGAGAAAAGGTGCAGGTCTTTTCCTCGGGGTTGCAGGTCTTATTCTGGTTACGGGGATGTATACTCTGAATATTGACTCTGGAACCATGTATTCTCTTTTCGCATCAATTACATTTGCCCTCTATATCATCCTGAGCAGAAAAGCTTCGTTGAGTTCTGATCCCATAACAGTCAATGTTATTTCTTTCGCATTCGGTCTTGCTGCACTTGCCATATGGCTGATTGCCAGAGGTATTCCTATGAGCCCAGCACCGCTGGGGTCAGAAATGCCGTCATTCCTCTTTCTGGGAATTGGAGTCAGTGGACTGGGGTATGTCACTTTCATTACTGCTATCAAGAAACTTGGAGCTGGAAAGGCGTCAACTATATTTCTGCTCAAGCCTGCTGTGGCAACAATTCTTGCCATCATAATGCTTGGTGAAACTGTGACATTGAATTTCGTGATCGGGCTTTTGCTGGCCGGAGCCGGCAGTTATCTGCTTGTGGGAAAGAGATAAGAAAGCCGGGCTTTTATCAAGCCCGGCCCTGCTAGTTGAATAACTATGCCTTTACAGATGCTTTCATGAACTGTACCCGCTGGAATTCCGCAGGGTTGCCACTGTTTTTGCTGCTTAACCTTTCGCGGAAGTCTTCAATATTGTTGTAGTTGTGACGATTCATCCAGTCTGCTACAAATCCGTGCATATCTGCTATTACACCCAGGCCATTATTGTAGAGAGTAGAGCACACCTGTACAGCATTGGCACCTGCCAGAAGTTGTTTTACAACAGCTTCACCGTCGTGTATTCCTGTTGTGGCCGCAATGTCACAGGAAGTAACAGGGCTGATCAGGCTTACCCAGCGAAGAACCTGTTCTGTTTCATCAGGTGTAGAGAACATGGAGCCATTGATCACTTTCAGATTTTCTATATCAAAATCAATACGGAAGAACCTGTTGAAAAGAACAATACCGTCAACACCGCAGCCATCCAGTTCACTGGCGAACGAAGAGATACTGGAGAAGTGGGATCCTAT
>JAGLDB010000164.1 GCA_023145935.1 Candidatus Sabulitectum sp.
CCGAATGGATCACACCCCACAAGCGCCACAAGAGCACTCATCGCAACCAGTGCCAGGATCGTATTTTTCATGATACCTCCTATCAGATTCCGGCGTAGTCGCCAACAAGTGGCTCAAGCGACATCTGGTTTACGCCTATTTCTGTACTGAACTGGTACCTGCTCTCGCCGCCACTGGCATCAAGCACAGGTGCCACATTGTAATTCTGTCCAAAGTCTTCCAAAAGGAACAAAGGAGTAACACCATCAGGCATTGTCTCCTCTAGTCGTGTCTGAAATGCGACAATATCGCCCCAGTTTCTTGCTATTCCTGAAATGTGAAGATTGCTGCCGCTAAGAGACAATTCTGTAAGGTAGATTGTCTTGGCTGATTCCTCGGCAAACTCTGCCTGCTCAGGGTACAGAGCACGAACCAGGTACTCAAGCACATATACAGTGCTCTTCTGTCGAAGCGACAGAGCGTTAACAGAGGCTCTGCGAATGTTGAGCTGGGCTTCAATGGCATCCAGTTCCTGTTGCCTTGAAACCTGCTGCTGCATACTGGCTATCTCGGTGTTCTTCAGAGCGATCTCTTCGTCGAGCAGATCCTTTGTTTTTATAAGACCCGAGTAGTGCATAAACAAAACAATAATCCCAACCACAATAAGTCCCAGAGGTGCCCAGCTGAGAATTCCCAGAAGAGGGGATGAACCCGCACCGGATTTTCTGCTCTTCCTGGTTTTCTCCTCAACTGGCAGGATGTCAATATCAAGACTTCCCGGCTCCAGTGGCTTAAGAGCAAGCCCAACGGCTACTGCGATTACTGCTTCAAGTGAATGTCTGGCGGCCTCATCTGTAAGAATCTCACCTTCCACTTGAATGTCACCCAGAACATCGAACGGCTCCACTGGAAGACCGTGATGGTCGCTAAGTGTCTCAGCCAGACCTGCCATAAGTGAACAGCCTCCACTGAGAAGCATCTTGTCTATTCTGCTGCTCTCTCCTGAAGCCTGGAAACTTATGAAAGATCGCCTGACGCTTGTGGACAATTCTTCCAGTACGCTGCTTACAGCGTTCTTAACATCCTCCTCGGTTACCCCCTCAGGAAGATTGCCTTTAAGAATCGCAGCTGCAGTGGGGTAGTCCACTCCAAGCGAACGAAGAATTGCTTCTATGAACCTTCCTCCGCCCATTGCGATATCTCTGTTGAAACTTGGTACACCACCCTTGGTAATAACCAGGTTGGTATTGTCAGATCCAACATTCAGGATCGTTACGCATTCATCATCAGAGGGATGATAGGAATTTTCATACGCCCTCAGCAGAGCAAACTGCTCAAGGTCCACTGAAGAAGATCTTATACCAGCACCCTGAACAACGCTTCTGTGAAGGTTGATGATCTCCTTCTTCGCTGCAACCAGCAGAACTTCCATCTGCCCAGGTGATGATTCCTCGTTCAGTATCTTGAAATCGATACTAACCTCATCCACCCTGAATGGAATGTGCTGTTCCGCCTCCCAGTGAATTGCCTGACGAGCTTGCGCCTCTGTCATCTTTTCCATTGGGATTCTACGAACAATGACACTTCTTCCAGATACCGCCGAGTTAACCGTCTTCGTCTTGATGCCTGATTTTGTCAGTGCATCCTTAATAGACTCCACCAGGTGATCTCTATTGATCACCTCGCCGTCGACAACTGTGTCAGGAGGCAATTCGACAATAGCATACTTGCTGAGCTTGATTCCCTTTCCGGAACGAACAAGCTCTACTACTTTTACCGAATGACTACCAATATCCAGGCCAACAGACGACTTTCCTGACCCGCCAAAGATCAGCATGTCTCCCCTCCCTGCAATCGACTCCGATGTTTCATCCAATCACCTCCGGAATCCGCTAATCCCTAATAAAACCGGGACTTGTTACCTCACTGTGATGTTACCCTAGCACATACCCCCCCTGTCGTCAATACCCCAAATTCATAACTGATGAATTTCATATTTCCATTGACACGGGTTTAGAATAATGTATCTTTGGAACACAGGAGGTGTCGTACATGATCAACAATGAAAGAAACAGCGGACTGGTTAGCAGCATAGCGGATATAGAGGAACAGTCAGTAGCTTCAGTCCGACTCACTGTTCCTGTAAGACCAGACCAGGAAGAGGTTCTAACTCGTATTGTAAGAACAATTTCAACTAACAGATCGAAGAACAACAGACAGCAGAGGATAACAAAAGCTTCCATAATAAGAGCTTACATAGATGCGATGACCTCTCTCGCTGTAAACTATGAAGAGATTCCTAACGAAAAGGAATTCGCGAGAAGGCTTACTGAATTGATTAACCGATAGTTTCTAAAGCACCGTACCATCCGGTACGGTTACCCCCTTGGGAACCACAATAATACCATCTCTTATGTAAATGCCGTCTCCGTCGAAGAAATCCAGCCCTGCCTCATTAACCAGCCGAACCTCATTGCCCAGTCTCACATTCTTATCAAGTATGGTGTTTCTTATGGTACAATTTCTGCCTATACCAAGAGCAGGGTGACTGGCGGTGACTGCACCTGAATCTTTGAAATGCCCGCGCCAGAAGTCAGTTCCCATGTTTATGCTGTTTGCTATTGATGTACCAGTTCCAATGTAACTTCGAAGACCAATAATGGAATTCTCTATCTCGGCACCTGATATATCAGAGGCGCCGCAGACTATCGTGTTCTTCAGCGAAGTGTTGTTTATTCTAGCACCGGGAAGCGCTCTGGCTCTGGTATAAAGAGGCGTAAAATTGGAATACATATCGAATTCAGGAGAAGGCATTGCCAGGTCGATATTTGCCTTGAAGAAACTGCTGATGGTTCCGATATCTGACCAGTACCCGTGGAACATGTGGGAAGTTACCTTGTAACGATTAATAGCATCCGGTATTATCTCTTTCCCGAAATCAGTTTTGTCCCTGTCTTCATCCATGAGTATCCGGCGGAGAACATCAGGCTTGAAAAGGTAGATGCCCATGCTTCCAAGATAGGGTCTTTCATCAGTTACTCCCTGCTGATCGCTTTCAAGACCGGACAGCTGCTCCATAGGTGGTTTTTCTACGAATCCATTGATCACACCGTCTGTGGCAACCTGTACGATGCCCATGCCAAGAGCCTCTTCTTCAGTAACAGGTTTGGTAGCAATACTGATATCAGCCCCTGAGGATTGAAATTCTCTTACAAACTTTGAAAAATCCATTCTATAAAGCTGGTCACCGGAGAGAATAAGAACCATCTCGGGATGCTGAGAAAGAATATGAACAAGCCCCTGCCTTACAGCATCAGCAGTACCCTGAAACCAGTTTGTATTCTCAGGCGTCTGCTCTGCCGCAAGAATTGAAACAAAACCATCGGAGAATCTGTCAAATCTGTAAGTCTGTCCTACGTGTCTGTTCAGGCTCTCGCTGTTATACTGGGTCAGAACCAGAATCTTCCTGATACGGTTGTTAACACAATTTGATACAGGAATATCAATCAACCTGTATTTGCCACCTATGGGTACAGCAGGCTTGCTTCGGTGAAGAGTTAAAGGAAAAAGCCTTGTTCCCCTGCCGCCACCTAGAATGACAGAAACTATATCCACAGTATCCTCCCCTGTTAACTGACTCAATTGACAGCATTCATACTTGACAGAATAGAAACGCTGAAAAACATCATAGTAATTAGTAACCTTTTTTTTCGCTGAGTCAATACCATGGAGCTTGTCCGGGAATAGGCATTGAGCAGTAGCACCTCACGGGCGAGATAGAATGCATGCTAATTTGAGAAGAGAGCAACTTGGCCCGCACCGTAGGCGTCCCGGGCGCTAGCACGGAATAGCAACGCTATTTGCCGATAATTAGCGTGTATTATAGCCGTTCGTGGGTTGCTAATGCCGATGTTGTATTTTCGGTCAGGCTCCTGGAATCACACAAAATTCCAGCTTCTTTAACTTTCTTAATCAAAACCTTGACATTATTAAATTTATAGTATATTCCTTTTAGAGAAATGGAGGTTTTGCATGAATATCAGCAACATCAAATGCCCGTCATGCGGCAGGTCAATGATTCCGGTTAAGCTCCACTGCAGTACTTGTGACCTTTCAGTTGAAGGACACTTCGAAACAGATGCTCTTTTGGGTCTCAACAATGAGGATCAAGCTCTTGCAATTGCGTTCATCAGAAGTTTTGGTTCCATAAAGAAACTGCAGGAAGCCCTTGGAGTCAGTTATCCCACTGCAAGGTCACGACTGGAGAAGCTTGTTGAGAAACTTAACAGCGGGATGCAGATGAATCCACCTCAGTCAAGTACGATCAAACGACTTGAAAATGGGGAGATCACAGTCTCGGAAGCATTGGAGGTGCTTTAATATGCCGGCATTCTTCCTTTTGATCCGCATTCAGAAAGTGATGATTCCACTGCCCTGGTTTATTTTCTGGCTACTGATGCTTCCCCTGGTTCCAGTTGCGTTAGTCGCAAGCCCTTTCTTCAGAAGAAAAGAGTACGGAAACATCCTTAAGAGCGCCCATCTGGCCTGGTGGGCAATGGTGTGCCTGCACGGATTAAGCGTTGACGTAAACAGTAAAAGTGGCGACAGAGTTTATCTGTCATTTGTGTAAAGGAGACAGAAATGAGTGATTCAAGAATGAAAATATTGGAGATGCTGTCTGAGGGCAAGATAACTGCAGACGAAGCTTCTTCACTTCTGGAGAAGGTTTCCACCTCCGAGAATGTAACAAACGAGTCCGTTGAAAGTATCGAACCCGCTCATACTTCCCCCAGATACCTTCGTGTAGTGGTTGACAGCGCTGACGGAGACAAGGTGAATATTAAAGTGCCTATGAGCCTAATTCGAACAGGGATCAAGCTCTCGGCTCTTATGCCCACCGATGCTGCTGATGCTATAAA
>JAGLDB010000165.1 GCA_023145935.1 Candidatus Sabulitectum sp.
TTCAGATTCAAAGCTCTTTCTACTGTATCACATTTGGCAATTGGCTGTTTCCTGAGCAATTACTTCCTTTACGGAAACACTGTATGAATGTACCGTTCGGTAGTAGTTTTCAAGCGAACCTGAATTGAATTCCCCACTACATTAAAGTAGTGGGGATTCTCATTCAATTTCCTCCAGTTCTGTACTGTGTCACACAGCATTCAAATCAATTCTTCAATATCCACCTTCCCAAATCAGATTATCCTTAATATGGAGTTTCTGGGTCAAATCGTAGGTAATAGCATGGTGTGCAGTCGGTTAGTTGATTTTTAAATAGCACGCTACTGGCTACAAATCCAGCAACTCTTACACCTATTTCTGTCTGTTTTACATAGTTCCCGATCAATTTCGATCAACGCATTTCTAAGTAAACCACAGTAATAATTCTTGTTTGGCGCTATTAGGTCTCCTCGATCTTGACACTGTTAGAATACTCATAGATATGACATATTATCATGTTTAAGCAACATCCAGGCGCAAATTGAACCTCCAAATCGGGGAAGGATTCAAATGAAGATCACAGCATTTAACGGCAGTCCCAGGGGCAGAAACAGCAACACCGGTATTATGGTCAGCGAATTTCTTCAAGGGGCGGAGAAAGCCGGAGCGGGAACTGAACAGATATTTCTTTCCGAGAAAAAGATCGGGAATTGCATGGGTTGCTTCAAATGCTGGATCTCCACTCCGGGAAAATGCGTGATCATGGATGACATGACCACTATTCTTGAAAAGGTCATAACCAGTAATGTTATTGTGATGGCCACACCGCTTTATGTAGACGGAGTTACCGGCATATTCAAAAATTTCATGGATAGAATACTCCCGCTGGTGAATCCACACTTTGAAGAGGATGAGAATGGTGAGTACAGGCATGTAAAGCGGTACGAAAAGTATCCGAAGGTTGTGGTTGTCTCAAACTGCGGAATGCCGGGACAGCAGCATTTTCAGACGCTTAAACTCCATTTCAGAAGAATGGCAAGGAACTTCCATTCAGAAGTAATCGCAGAGATATATCTGGACTGTGGAGAAATGCTTAGAAGCCCGGTACTCATACTGAAACCGCATATACTCAAGTACAAGAAAAACCTCTCCAGAGCAGGAGTTGAGTTTGTGAATGATGGGGTTATATCACATAGAACAAGTGAAAAGCTTGCAAAACCACTTATCCCTGCCCGTCTGTTCATAAGAGACGCAAATAAATACTGGGACAGAGAGCTGGCAAAGCTGAGCATAAATAATGAAATAGTTTGACCGGGTATCAACGTTCCTCAGCAATCAAATTCTTTCTCGATTACAACAGAAGTCGATCTCTGACAATTCCGTAGCGAGCCATTATCTCCCCGTTGACAGCTATGGCCTCTTCCCTGTTCAGAATGATGACACTGCCGAGACTGGTTGTGAACTCAATAAATGTATCTGTATTGCTGTCAACCAGTTGAACAAACTGTGAAAAGCTCGCTATCTCAACTCCGTTCACCGTTTCGATTATCTCATTCTGAAGGCTTTCATAACCTGTGTTAACCTCTGCAGGAAGAATGAATGTAAGAACTACAATTTCTTCACGAATCCCGGTGCGCCAGTTGTCAAACAGGAAAGGATAAGTAAGATAATCAACCGCGTTCAAGTACCAATCGTATCCCCATGATTCCAGGTAGTTCAAAGAAAGTGGCATAAAAACAGTTCCCCCAAAAATATAGTATTCCGGTGGTGTATCGTAGATCTTGTTTGGAACAACTGTCAGATCATGGAAAGTAGTGTTAAGTGTCAATTCCGCAGAAAGAGGAACACCGTCTCTTATAATTTCGATGTGAATGGTTTCACCTACCTGGCGCCTGTTCACCATGTAATCAAGCCTGGTTCTGCTGCCTGGACGAAGCTCAACAGTACCATCACCGGCAATGGGTCTGTCATCAATCACCATAAGAATATCACCGATCTCTAATACCCGTTCCGCAGGGGAATCAAATGCAAGTTTGGTAACCATTACGCCTGCCTGCTCCTGCGGTATCCCGAACATCTCAGAGAATGCGTCATTTCGAATGGTCTGATAACTGAACCCTGCAGAAGGAAATCCGTTGTATTTGCCGTCTTCCATATCTTCAAAGAAGTGTTCGATTACCGGTACAGGTATCACATAGCCGATATTATCCGCCTGGGTCATTGTCTGCATTGCCACACCAATTATCTTGTTATCGATAACTGCAGGGCCTCCGCTGTTTCCGGGGTTTATTGCAGCATCGATCTGTACTGTGAGCAGTGACAGGCCACTGTGTGTATACCGGGAACTCTCTATCCTGGAGATCACTCCCTGTGTAGTACTCAGAGCATCACCACCCATAGGGTAGCCATAAACAACAACTTCTTCTCTGGCATGTGGAAGCTCTCCAAGTTCGAGCGGGGTTATCCCCAGGAAGAAAGATTCGTCTTCAACAGTTATCAAAGCCAGATCAGCCTCATGGGAAACCGCCACGACATATGCCTGATACTTCCTTGGATCTCCCTCTTTCCTGACCTGCAGGTAGGTTTCATCCGTAACAACATGAGCATTGGTCAATATCATGTTGCCCGAAACAACACAACCGGAACCGGAGCTTTCCATAGGGGCATCGGTACTCCAGGGAAGATAGTAGTTATAGGCAACGCTGTTCGTGTAGATCTTTACCATTGCCTGATCAATATTGGCTGCAACAGCTGCAGTGGCCAGAAGGAACACGCAGAGTATTATCAAATATTTCATTACAGTCCTTACTTTAGTATATATTTTCGACTTGTGATAATTCAGTGTATTCTAACGGAAGAATGATTTCCCCGCCATTTTTCATTTGTTCAGCTTCCGCAGGTAATTCTCTATACCTGTATAGAATAGAAGATCCACAGCAAGCCCCCATATAGCCGTAAGCTGTGACTGATAAAAAAGAAATATCTGTGTTATGAATATGCTTACCAGAACAGCTCTTTTAAACCACAGGAATGCATGGCGGAAAGACCTGCGAAGCATAAGAACCCCTGTCAAAACCAGGATGCCGCTGATAAATATTCCAATAATGGACATTCCCGAGGTGTCATTCACAGGCAGCCAGCCGGGAGTAACAATTCCAAAAATTATTCCCAGTTGTGTTAGATTTAAGAAGACAAAAACAATCATGAGAGTCGGGACGAATCCTCTTATTGCAATGGTTCTGTCAAAACTTTCCTCAAACTGTTCCTTCACCGCATCATACCATTTCAGAAGTTTTGAAGAAGTGTCATGCATATCCCCCAGGTCTCTGCGCAGATTCACGTTAACCTGCAGCTCTCTTGCTGTAAGCTCGGACTTCTCTGCAAACCCCCGGAAGAAAAGGTACATCAGAATGAATATCACATAGATCACCGCAATAGTGGGCTTATAAAAATAGTCATTATTTTCTGTTATGAATTTTCCAAGCTCGTCTATGAAAAGACCAAAACCCATCCCTCCAAAGAATGCAGCAAGCCTTCGAACAGAGGGATTCCAGAAGCGGAATACCATAACCAGAGCAATAAACATCAAGAAACCACCCCAGAGCATATGAGCAATATGAAGATCACCTGGAGATATCTGCGGGTACCCTGCAGCAGCCAGAAAAGCTCTGTTTACAAGAATAGTTACCACTGCAATAACCATAAGCAACTCAAGCAGGCTTCCTGTATCGGTATCTCTAACCAGAGGACTTTGTCTTTTTCTCACCGATGGCTCCTTATTCTCGCTGAAAGCAGATCCGGTTCAATGAGGTAATATTATAAAAAACACCGACCTCCAGCCGGGCCGGAGGTCGGTAGTATTACCAGATGGCAACGATCCACAGAAGCGAATCGGTTCTCGAAAAATTTTCTGCTAACCCTCGAAAAAGCTGTCCTCATTATTTGATTTTAACAGCATAAACTCCGGCAAAGGAATCTTCCACATGGTAAGTACTCGTACAATGCTGATATCAACAAGGTCCAGTGCATCTGCAGGTGTTTGCTGCCTGAGCTCTCGCAGGAATATCTCGATGGCATACTGGGCATCAACCTTAATGTCTGTAACACCGTTTTTATCAACTGTGATTGCATTGGGAAACGATCCATCTGCAAGGAAGGCACTCAAGGCTTTAGGAATGATTGTTGAGTCAACGATTTGACTGAATTCTACCAGAAGCTCATTCAAAGCAGAAATGTAGTTCTTCTTGTTGTGATCCTTCAGGAAAAGATCCAGCCCTACTTCAAGGTTCTCTATTTTTCCAAGAAACTCTTGAACAAGTCCCCCGGTAAGAATGCTACCGTGCTGAGGTGCTATAATGCCCGGTGCTTTCTTCAGCTCCTTGATATTGCTCACAGCATGTTTCAGAGCAGCCTGGCTGGGCATGTAGATCTGGTGAAAGGTTGCTACCCCGTCCCAAGAGTCTTCAGTGGCATACAGGTCAGGCTTAAACGAAAGACCGCCAAGGAAATCACCAGAGAAGAGAACACCGGTTTCTTCATCATACAGCATAACTGCACCGCGGAAGTGGCAATACGGTGTTGGCACAAATCTTATTTTGTGGCCTGTACTCAATACTACTGACATATCTTTAAAACTCTCTACAGCCTTGTACTTCTTAGGGTCGAGACCGTAGAACTTTACAAGTCTCCAGGAGTCTTCAGAGCAGAGGACAACACAATTAGGATTTAGCTTCTGCAAATGACCTGAATTATAGGAAACATCCGGATCCTGATGGTTAAGGAACATAATGTTCAGATTTCTTATCCCGCCTATAAGAGAAGAGAGTTTCTTCACCAGAGGGGTAAGGTCTTCCGGTGGTCCCGGATCGATGAGCAGATTGATCGTCTTATCTCC
>JAGLDB010000166.1 GCA_023145935.1 Candidatus Sabulitectum sp.
TCGAACGCAAAAAGTTTGTCCTTTCTGCAGCATCAGAAACACTAAAGTCAATGTAACTTCATATCATGCGGCAGCGTCTTTCAATTGGGCGCTGCCGCATGTTTCGAATTCCTTTTGGGGTGCCAAGTAGAACTTCTTCTACAAACCGGTAGAGGTTCCTCTATTGTAGGAAGGTATCTGCTTTTGGGTAACAGATCAAAATCTACTGGGAATCCTTGCTGCGGATGTAGTTTCCTAGTAGAATTCCTAGTATGAAGTTTATTGAATACCTGAAACAGACCGAAAGCAAGACTTTTGAACTAAAAAGAGATTTGTCCTCGAAAAAGGGCATTCTTAAAACAATATCAGCATTTTCCAACACATCAGGCGGAACCCTTCTGATTGGAATTGAAGATGACAAAACAGTAGCAGGTCTGGCAAGCCCCAAGGATGATGAGGAAAAGCTTACCAGTATCATCTCCGATGGCATTTCTCCTCAAGTGCTTCCTGAAATTGATATACTTTCCTGGCGTGACAGAAATGTACTTCGGGTTGTGGTTTACCCTGGCCCCTCCAGGCCTTACTTCCTTACCAGTACCGGAAAAGAAGCAGGTACATTTGTAAGAGTTGGTTCAACAAACAGGAGAGCAGATGACACAGTTATCCAGGCTCTTACCCGATATTCGATGGGTAGAAGTTTTGATGAGGAACCAGTACCGGAATACAACTCGGAAGCAATTGACTTCCTAGCAGCTTCCGAGCTTTTTGCAGAAACTCGAATTCTGAGAAGAGATGATCTTGCTACTCTTAGAGTTGTTACACGCGCCCTGAACAAAGTTGTTCCCACAGTGGGTGGTATACTCCTTTTCGGGAAAGTACGGGATGAGCTATTCCCGGACGCCTGGCTGCAATGCGGGAGATTCCGAGGCAAAGACCGCAGTGTTATTGCCGATACTGTCGAGTATAGAGATCACTTACCGAATCTTCCCTACCACGCAATGGAGTTCTTCAGGAAACACATGCAGACATCTATTCATATCGGAGAAGTTAGAAATGACAAACACAGTAATTTTCCGTTAGTTGCGCTGAGGGAGGCTGCTGTTAATGCTGTTGTGCATGCAGATTATTCCATGACAGGCTCTCCGGTAAGAATATCTATTTTTGATGATCGAATAGAGATTGAGAATCCCGGTCTGCTTCAATTCGGTGTTACCATTGAAGATCTGCTGAACGGTGTATCCGTACTGCGTAATAGGGTGATAGGACGGGTTTTCAAAGAGCTTGGGCTGATTGAACAGTGGGGTAGTGGTATTCAAAGAATGATCGCCGACTGTAGTGAAATGGGACTTCGCCCCCCGGATTTTACTGAAACCGGGAGAAATTTCCGGGTAACTATTTTCACCAATCCAATAGGTCGTTCGCTTTTTGATAGAGCTGATTCTCATATTCTCAGGTTGCTTAGAGCTAATCCAGATGGGCTATCCACTTCTGAACTGGCGACGATTCTGGATGTTACCGGTCGTACAGTTAGGAACAGAATGAAGTCATTGGTTGAGAAAGGGCTTGTTTTACCTGTAGGCACTGGCCCGAGAGACCCAAGAAGACGCTATGTAATCTCTGATCCAGAGTGATTGATGCAATATCTAAACTCTCAGTGCTTTGTTCAAATCCTCATGCTCAAATGCTGTAGACATTCGATCAATTTCCGCTCTTGATATTCCAACCATCACTTAAGGTAAAGTATAATGTACGCTAACACATCTAATGTATACAATACTTAACCTTAACACAAATTGGATTATCTCTTCACCTTATTGGAAAAGTTCAATAAGCGTCTACCACAGGGTGCCTGGTGAGAGCCGGCTTGTTTCTCAAAGTTAGATTCTTCTTTTCAAAGAGAAGGAACAATTCCTGTGAGAGGATACTACTGTTCAGTAGCTTTAGCAGCAGTATAGTGCTCTATCCTGGAATGAGGAGTAATAATGTGCGGAAAAAATAGAGTGCTTTTTATCCTGCTACTTACGGCATTTTTCTTGTCAATTACAGCATGTCTTCAAGAGCCCACTTCGATACAACAAGACATTTCTCCACCAGATAGCGCCTGGAAAATCATTGAGAATTTACAATTCGCTTATGTAACAAAGAATCCAGACTTATTTACGAATTGTTTACATGAAGAGTTTCAGTTTCTTCTTCTTCCACAAGATTGGGATGATTATAATGGAGATGGAATTATTGATTCATTATGGGGAAGAGATATAGAGATTCAGTTAACTGAAAACATGTTCAACAATCCTCAAGCCGAAATAATAGAGCTCTATTTTGAAGGCAACAGTGAGACAGTGTGGTACGGTGATTCCACTGGAGTTACTCTTCAGCTACCAAGATCTTTTGATTTGAAGATCTATTACTGGCCAGGCGAAGAGCAAAGTGGATATAGAGCTGCCGGAGAAGCTGTTTTTTTATGTAAACCAGATAGTACTGGCGAGTACAAGATTTGGAGGTGGCTTGATCAATCTGAGGTCTGAAAAGTAAATGAATTGCTTTCTCCGTAGCTTTAACAAAAATGAACATCCTGTCCAGAGTCAATTACTTTTCCGGTGAACATTCTAATCAGCCGGTGGTCATATGGTAATGGTCAATTGATTCTCTCATCCCGGGGACATTCCCGTACGGGATGTTCGGGCTGTTCCTTCTTCTCTATCGGGTTAATCATACCGTACGGGAAGAAAACTATTGTATCCTTCTCATTCATGTAATATATTCCCGAACGGGAATACATCTACAAAGTACTTCCTCTCGATAGTTATGAGGCATTGATATGCTGGATTGGTGGTGGTGCTTATATGTCTGAGAGTGACAATGGCAGGCTTTACGGGCGGGTTTCAAGTGTCAGAGAGCTTGGTCAGAAGATACGATCGAAAAGGAAAAGGCTGGGTCTTACCCTGAAGCATGCAGCTGGGCTTTCCGGTATTGGAGTCAGGTATCTTTCTGAGTTGGAGCGCGGCAAAGAAACCATTGAGATGGGTAAGGCTATGGGTGTTGTTAACAGCCTTGGTCTGGAGCTTGTAATTCAACCAAAATCTCGCCTGGGGAACAGGGATGACAATGCCTGAAAGCGACTCTCTGAATGTCTATTTTGAGAACTTCGAAGTTGGAGTGATAAATGCTGATGAAAGAAGCAGGATGTCATTCCATTACTCATCTTCCTGGTTGAGCAATCCCGACGCCTTTCAAATATCGATAACAATGCCCTTCACGAAGAATGTGTACCCAACTGAAATTGCACATTCGTTTTTCGCAAACCTTCTTCCTGAAGGCTTGTTGCGTGAGAATGTGGCTAGAGCATTGAGTGTGTCTCCTGATAATGATTTTGAGTTAATTGCGCGGATTGGTGGGGAATGCGCTGGCGCACTTTGGATTGGGAATGGAAAACCACTCTTTTCGGATGAACAGATGTATTCACTTGTTTCCAACGATGAGTTGTACCGAAGGATAACAGATGGGAATGTATTCTCATCTGTACTTGGGTCAAAGAAGGTGCGTCTTTCTCTTGCGGGAGCACAAGATAAACTACCTGTGCGATTGGAAGGAGAGCAAATAATGCTTCCTGGTGATGGATGCCCTTCCACTCATATAATGAAGTTTCCCAGCAGGGATTACAGAGATCTCCCAGCGAATGAAGTATTTGTAACAAGCTTAGCTAAACACATTGGGATTCGCACGGTGGATGCGTGGATTTTCAAGATTGGCGAAATAGAAACTTGTATGGTGTCAAGATATGACAGATTTACTGACGGGGAAAAGCGTATACGACGTTTACATCAGGAAGACATATGTCAGGCATCAGGTTTTCCTCATTATAAGAAATACGAATCTGAGGGCGGACCTTCCTTCAAGGAATGCTTTGAGCTGGTCCACAGGGTTTGCACGGAGCCAATACTTGAGCGTGATCAGTTGTTGAAGTGGCTCGTTTTCAACCTTTTGATCGGCAACTCCGATGCGCATGCGAAAAACCTGTCTATTCTGTTTCATCCTGATGGCAAAGTGGAGCTCGCGCCATTCTATGACCTGGTATGTACAATGAGTTACGCTGGTCTAAACAGGGAAATGGCTATGAGCATTGGATCTGTCTCAGATCCTGGAAGAATTGGCCCAAAACATTTTGATTCCCTGGCCGGCGAGTGTGGATTTTCTCCAAAGTGGCTTCGAGGTTTCGTACTGAATATGGCTGAGAGAGTATCAGTAGTTCTGGATGTAGAACTTGATCGATTGAGAATGGAGCAATCCGTTCAGCAGAGAGTTCTTCCAGCTATCAGAAAACAGACAAGGAATATCAGAAATTCGTTTAGACAGGCAGTTGGCATTGGACCTGATGAGAAAGTAAAAGTACCGTAGCTTCTTCAAACGGTTCCGAAAGCATCCGCTATGGGGTGCCAGAATTAAATCAGTTTTTGTACACTTCTTTTCTATGTCTGATCCTGGTGATCAGTATGGAATCGTTAAGGATTGTGAAAATGGTTCGGTACTCACCTACCCGGTACTTTCTTAGTCCAGCGAACCTTCCCTTCAGCTCACGCATGGATTCTGCTTTGTCAGAAAGTTCCTCAGATATTTTAGAGAGGATTCGATCCGCTTCTGTGATATCGATCTTTCTGAGGTCTCGGCTAACCGACTTCTTGAAGGTGATTCTATAGGCCAAGATCAGCTCTCATGTCTTCGAGAGATACTACAGCGTCAGTTGTATCATGAAGTCTATCCATAGATACCTGCAAATCTGCCAGATCATCCAGGTATGCTTCTATTGCCTTCTGAATCAGATAGGACTTGGATCGGTCGGTTTCTTTTGCAACCTCACCCAACTCTTGAGCAAGAAA
>JAGLDB010000167.1 GCA_023145935.1 Candidatus Sabulitectum sp.
CCTGCTTCTATGCCTGTAAGCAGGGAAATACCTTCCTCTATTGTGGCAACCGGGTAAATATGAAACTGCTTTTTCCTCACAGCTTCTATCACATCCTGATGCAGCTGAAGGTGAACAACATTTGAATTAGGAATTATCACACCCTGTGTACCAGTGAGCCCGCGCTCCTGACAGACCTTGAAATGACCCTCGATCTTGTAATTAACCCCTCCGATAGGCTGGATTCTGCCGTGCTGATTAACAGAACCTGTAACTGCAAGATCCTGGCGAAGGGGAACGCTGGACAATGCGCTGAGCAGGGCGTACAACTCGGTGGAGCTGGCACTGTCGCCATCCACACCTCCGTAACTCTGCTCAAATACTATTCCTGCGGATAGAGAAAGCGGGTAATCAAAGGCGAAATGCTCTCGGAAAAAACCTGTAATAACATAAACACCCTTTGTGTGGATCCTTCCAGAAAGCTCTGATTCACGCTCTACATTAACAATTCCCTCCACGCCGGGGCTGACAGTTGCTGTGATCCTGCTGGGAAGTCCAAAGGAATGGTCAGCTCCCGAGTAAACAGCCAGCCCATTAAGCTGCCCGACTGCTGACCCTTCTGTATCAACCATTACCTGATTCTCCAGGATCCTCTTTGTTGCATAGTCCTCACCCAGGCTCAGCCTGTAATGCTTTTCGCTGATAGCCTTTGACACATCTTCAGCAGTAACTACATCCCGTCCATCCACCCCGGCCCAGTAGGATGCCTGCCTAACATAATCGGCAACCATGTTGAATTTCAGCGAAATCTTGTCCTGGCGTCCGGTAAGTCTCACTGCCTGTTCTGCAATAGAGGCCATAGCATTAGTGTCCAGCGGATGAACCGATTCAGACTGGCATATGTAAGCTATCACTCCCGCAAAGTCCTGGACATTCTTTTCGTTTATATCCATTCTGTCATCAAAATCTGCTCTGATCCTGAACAGGTATCCAAAATCAGGGTCTTGAGATGCCAGGCTTGAATAGAGCCAGCCGGGGCCTATAAGAATAACTTTAACATCAACATCTATAGGCTCAGGCTGCAGTTCAATAGGCATAAAGGCTCTGGTGATCTCGTTGGGTCTGGTGATTACAGTTCTGTTTCGTACAGTCTGAATCAAATTCTGCCACAGCCCCTGCTGACGAACAACATCCATGGCATTGATGATAAGATAGCCACCGTTTGCTCTAAGGAAAGACCCTGCACGGATCATGGTGTGATCGCTGTAAGGTTTGTTGTCTATAACTATCCTGTCTATGTTTCCGAAAAGCCTTACAACATCCGGGAACTGCTCAACAACCACCGGGCGATTTTTTCTGTCAGAGTTATCAACGATCAGATTTACTTCGAATATCACATAGGGATCAGCTTCTTCTGCACTGGAAGAAAACACATCGATATTGGTGAGAATAGTCTCAGCGACATTTTCCACATACTCCGCCGACTCCTTCCCACCTATACCTGAAAGGCGATCAAGAATTCCAGTAACAGTGGGCTTAAGTATTCTTCTGTAAAGTCTTTCCACCTCTACCTGAGCCTTGATCTCTATACTTTGAACATGCCTTATTGAAGCAGTAAGCACTTTGAACAGGTCCGTGTGAAGACTTCTGTATTCAACTAATTTCTCCTTGGTGAGCTTTTCCTCCACAACCAGTTGATGCAACTGCTCGTAGGTATTAGGTTTTCCGTCGATCAAAGGAAGCACATCCGGCCTGCTCTGCCCCTGACCTGCAGGTATGCTGACCATGGCAAAACCCGCTTCCACCGCAGCCTTCTCTGCCTTATCCATCTGCTCTTTTTTCTGTTCAGAAAAGCTTTCAAGCAAAACGCCCTTTTCAGAAGCCGTACTTTCACTTCTAAGAACAACAGGTATGTTTTTCTGTAGAAGCTCCACGCACAGCTCCAGCCCTTCCTTGAACTGTTTCCCTTCTCCAGCGGGAAAAACAAGGGCTTTTGGTCTGGTGGAATCTTCAAAGTTATAGACATAGCAAAGATCTGTGAGATTATCTGTTGTCGTATCAATTTGATCAAGAATGCGCTTGACAGTTGTTTCACGACCACTTCCGGAAACTCCGGTCACAAACATATTGTAGCCGCTACTGGGTATTTCAAGACCGAGCTTTACCGCCCTGACAGCCCTGTCCTGCCCCACAATTTCTTTTGATGGAGACAGTTCACTGGTGTTGGTGAATTCAAAAAAATCGGTTGGACATGTCCATTTCAGCTGAGAGGGCTTCAGAGGCTTAACTTGCATTTTCTTACCTTCCGGAATGGTGTGACATAAATCTACACTGTATTACATAGAATACCATAATCTGTTTTTTTTTCAAGACTCACCATATCCGGCATTTGTCCACCCGTCCTGCAACAGTAAAGTAACATCAACTGCAATGATCTTACACGGGTTACTCAGGCCTGTGCTAATCGCTATACTTTCTTATACAATTCTAAAATGAAGGAGAAACTAATGAAAGAATTTCTTGACTCACTTCCGGGTATGCTGTCAATCTACGGGTTGAAAATACTCACAGCCCTGGCAATTGTTCTTCTTGGCCGGTGGGTCGCTGTAGTGATCCGAAAAACTGTTAGAAAGGCTCTGCTTAAAAAGAATGTGGATGCTACCATTGTAAACTTCTCATGTTCAATTGCTTATGTGTCTTTAATGGCTTTCATCGTGATAGCCGCTCTGGGGCAGCTGGGAGTTCAAACCTCATCTTTCGTTGCCATACTGGGAGCTTCTGCCCTGGCCATAGGTCTGGCTCTTCAGGGATCACTTTCCAACCTCTCTGCTGGTATGATCCTTATGGTAACAAGACCTTTCAAAATTGGAGATTACATCGAAGCCAGTGGCGATGCCGGTGTGGTGGAACTGATAAGTCTTCTTGCCACAACTCTTAAAACAGTTGACAACAAGAAAATAATCATACCTAACTCTAAGCTGATCGGTGGCTCAATAATAAATTACACAGCTGAAAAGCTTCGTAGAATTGACCTGACTGTGGGAGTTTCCTACGACAGTGATCTTAGAGTAGTGCGAAAAATACTCATGGATGAACTGACAAAAGAAGAAAGAGTACTGAAAGATCCGGCTCCATTTGTGGGAGTGGTAGAAATGGCAGACAGTTCTGTAAACCTCGTGGTCAGACCGTGGGTGAATACTGCCGATTACTGGGATGTTTTCTTCTCGCTGAATGAGAGTATCAAGCTTAGACTGGACGCAGAGGGAATTCCAATACCATTTCCCCAGACAGACATCCACCTGTACAAGGCAGCTCAGTAAGAGTATTTCATCTGGATCACGGGCAGGATGTGTTGACATTGTAAGTTGATGGAATTATGATGTCGTACAGTTTATAGTACATGTACTGTTTGGAGTATTTATGAAAACTATCAGTTATACAGCAGCACGGGCCAGCTTCGCTAAAACAATGACAGAGGTATGCAATGATCATGCCCCTGTGATTGTAACCCGTAAAAGAGAGAGTCCTGTGGTAATAATGTCTCTTGAAGACTATGAGACCATGGAGGAAACAACATACCTGCTTCGCTCCCCTGAAAATGCGAGACTTCTGCTTGAATCCATTGCCGAACTTGAAACCGGCTACGGTAAAGACAGAGAGCTCATCGAATGAAGCTGACTTTCTCCTCCATTGCCTGGGAGGAGTACCTTTACTGGCAAAGGGTTGATAAAAAGATTCTGAAGCGGATCAATGTACTCATCAAAGATATTCAGCGTTCGCCCTGCAAGGGTATTGGCAAACCGGAACGACTGAAACATGGTCTAGCTGGCTATTGGTCCAGGCGTATCAATGATGAACACAGAATTGTTTACAGATCTGCGAATGATACCATTTTTATCGCACAGCTCCGATATCATTACAACACTGAAAATTAGCCGGAGAAGCAGCTATCTCGTCCCGATACAGCTTCAACACTTTGTCAACTTATTCTTCCAATACTTTTCGAACAACTGTTCGCTCCGTTGTGGTCTCGCAGCAGAGCAGCAGTGTTGCTTCTGGCTTTCTTAGAATAACAGAGGCTTTTCGATACCATGGAGACGGTGCAAACACATCCGCAATGCCTGTCTCATCTTCAACCATGAAGAAGCCTGAACCACCTTTAAGTGACCGGCCTGTAACCACTCTGCCCCAGATAAGAGAATCGCCTCTTTCCGGCATATCGGCAATACAAACTGTTCCAGTCGGTCTTTCTTTGAAAGCCAGCGGATGAGCTTCCATTGTTACCTCAAGAAGCTCCAGCTCTTTTAAAGCCCGGACAGATGGTATGTATGATGGCAGCAGCGGAGGAGGCATTCCAAATGGAAACAGAGAGGTTGCTCCTTCCTTAACACTCCAGGCTGCCTGCGGGCGGTTCATTCCCATAGAATCGAAACAACCGGTCATAGCCATGTTCTGAGCCAGTTTAAGGCCAATTCCAGCAGTTCTGATCTGAATCGGGTGTGAATACGGTCTTCCATTCCTTATTTTCTCAAATTCAGTTTCACCAATTCCCGCCAGGTAACCCATGCCCATCATGATACTCTTTTCCGCAGGAGATGTGCAGAACCATTCTGAGGTATTTACATCCGGTGGAAGTATTTTGAGACCCAGCCGCCGGGCCTCTTCTACATAAACCGGATGCCGGTAAAAGCCTCCTCCTGCAGCAAGAAAAGAAGCCATGGCAACAGCAGGCTTCTCTGCCTTGATTGCGGCATAAGCCGAAGAAACAGCAGCATAGGTCATGGCGTGGGCCTTGCAGAAACCGTATCCTGCATAGCCTGCCAGCAACTCCCAGCCCCGTTCTGCCATTCTCGGGGAAAAACCGTTAGC
>JAGLDB010000168.1 GCA_023145935.1 Candidatus Sabulitectum sp.
ACCGGAAGCTACTGATGAAGGAGCAGATTTTGCGTGATCCATTTTTTCCAGTCAAAGATGTGGAACTGATCAGGAATGGGCAGGTGATTTTCCACGGTTCTCTTCTCATGGGGGATATATCGGGCTTTACTGCGCTTACTGAGCTTCTGGCAAAAGCGGGCAAAGATGGAACAGAAGAACTCACCATTCTTCTTAATGATTACTTCCACAGGATGCTGACAATTGTAGAGAAGTATCATGGAAGTGTTATTACTTTCTCCGGAGATTCCCTTCTTGTTCGATTCAATGTGGAAGAAGATGCTCTGAAGTGCGCAGGACAAATGCTTGAGGCCATGGACTATTTCAGAGACATGACACTGCTGGGAAATGTATTTACTCTGAAAGCAAAAGTAGTGGTGGGAGATGGACAGTGGAATCAGTACATAATCGGAGACAGCCAGCGAGCACACATACTTCTTTCCGGGGGATTGATAAGAGAGCTTGCGCTCAGGGAGTCAAAGGCTTCCGCAGATGCCCTGATTCATTTCAAATCCTCTATGAAAGCTTCCTCAGTACCTGTACCTCCTCCCCTTGTTAAAAACGAAGCATTTGTTTCCCCGGGCTCGAAAAGGATCTTTGGAGAGCACAGATCTGTTACAGCAGTATTTCTAACTGTATACACGGAAGAATCGGACCACAGGGTAATTGAGAGTTTCCAGAAGCTTTACATCGATATCGCAAGAACGGTTCGGCGCTTTGGCGGGTATCTTCACCATATTGATGATATGCTTCCCCGTGGATCCAGAATTCTTATACTGTTTGGCGCTCCTGTCTCCCACGGAAATGATACGTTGAATTCACTCCTTGCGGTGACAGATATTTTTGAGGATGAACGGGACAGATACGGCTTCATGATCAGCTGTGGAATAGATGCAGGGTATTCATTCTCCGGCATTGTAGGCAATGAAAAGAGAAAACAGTACACGGTGATCGGCGACTCGGTGAATACAGCCGCCAGGCTTGCGGAAAACACCGCGGTTGGAACCGTTAATGTAAGTGAGAATGTTTACAACAGAGTGCATACGCACTTCTTATTCACGGAGCTGCCTGGCATTCATGTGAAAGGCAAGAACAAACCTCTTAAGAGATTCATGCCAACAGGAAGATTAGAAACAGCATACAATCCTGTTTCTTTTGTGGGCAGAGAAAATGAGCTTGGGATAGTAGCAGATCTGCTGAAAGAATCAAATCAAACCATTCTTGTTTCAGGGGATGCTGGTATTGGTAAGAGCTGTTTTCTTGAAAAACTATCTGAAATTCTTTCCGTAGCAGGCTTTACTGTGGCGCGAGCCGGAAGAACCAGCCATGGACCAGTAAATGAGATCCTGATCTCTCTGGTTGAGAATATCTGCGGAATTACTTCAAACATGGATAAGCCCGCTATACTTCAGATACTGCACAATTATCTTTCCCGGTCTACCATCCCGGAGCTTGTTACAAGAGAAATATTTCTAGCAAGAATGCTCTTCAGTATTGATATTGCAGACAAGACCTTTGATGCCATGAATCCAAGATTGAGACTGGAAAACCTTGTAGAAGCAATAACTCTTCTGGTGGAAAGTTTAAAAAGACCAGCCTGTGTGATCGTTGAGGATATTCATTACTCCGACCTCGAAGAGATTGAATCGTTGCAGGAAGTGATTCACGCAACCTCTTTGAATTCCACAAACCAGCTGAGCTTTATTCTCTCCACAAGACCCGATGATCGCAACTTTTTTAAAGATCGGAACACAATCTTTCAGTGTGTTATTCATGGATTGGAACCACAGCAGTCAGTTGAGCTCCTGGCAGGCGTTGCGGGAAAAAACTCAATTGCCGGAGAGATACTCACAACGCTTACAGAAAGATCAAAAGGGAATCCATTCTTTCTTGTACAGTTCTTTTACTATTTGAAAGAAAAACATCTCATCCTGCTCAGGAACGGCACATGGGAAAAGAATGTAACCTCAAGCCTTGAGGAACTCCCTGAAAGCATTTTCTCCATGATCATGGCAAGAATTGATGCCCTGACAGACAGCACCCGGCAGAGCATCAAGGTAGCAAGCGTAGCAGGTTTTAAATTTGACGAGAACATCATCAGCATGATCCTTGAAAGAAGCGTACGAGATCAGCTCTTTGAAGCATCAGAAGCTGAGCTTATCTCTGCTGTAAGACTGTCTGCCATGGAACACATTTTTAACCATATGCTCATAAGAGATGTTGCTTATGATTCCATGCTGCGAGAAAGAAGGCGGCTGGTACACAGGGATATAGGCCTTATCCTTGAAAAACGCTACTCTACTGAAAAGAATCTGAGCAGAACCCTTGCTTATCATTTTATCAATGCAGAGGAGTGGGGAAAGGCCGTCAAATACTCCATGAACGCAGGAAGACTTGCAGCTGACGAGTACAGAAATCAGGAAGCTCTTGAGCATTATTCAAACGGAATAGCACTTATTGAGAAACATACTCCAGACAAGACTGCAAGCCTTGCAGAGTGCTATTTCCTCAAAGGGTCAATCAGCGAATTGACAGGTAACTACCCTGAAGCAATGATCTGCTACAAAAAGACAGAAGGAATGTCCATGGATCTGTTACTGACTGGAAATGCAGTTCTTGGGATAGCGGAACTTTTGTATACCCAGGGAAAACTTGAAGAGGGCTTGAAGAAAGTAAATGATCTCAGTGTAAAACTTGCTGCAGGCGGCAACAGTGACAGAACATTTGATTTGAAGATCGCAGCATTCAGAGCCTGGACCTTCTGTGTAGAAGGCGAGATCGAGGAAGCCATGAAGAATGCTCTTATTGCCGTTGAGATCGGGGAATCTCTTGAAGGAATACCTGAACTTGTAAAAGCGAAAAAACTGGGACATGCCCTCAACACGCTTGCAACAGTTCACTGGGCAAAGGGCGAGTATTCCTCCGCTGGAAAACTCTATGAACGTGCAATAGAAATAGCCCTGAAAAATGGAATGAAGCGAGAAGCTGCTCTTACATACGGTAACATAGGTCTGGTTCTTGAAAAACAGGGCAAGTACCGTGAAGCTGCGGAAGGCATGGAAAAACAGCTTAAGATATCCAGAGAGGTTGGAGACAAATTGCTGATCCTCAGTGCACAGGGGGAACTGTGTACAGTCCATGCCCAGATGGGAAACTATAAAGAAGCTCTCAGTTTCAGCCACAGACAGATCAAACTTGCAGAGTCATTAAATGCTGTGCATGACATCCTGCTCGGTTACAACCACCGGGCTGCAATACACTCCAGCATGGGAGACCAGGAAGCAGCCTTTACTTTTGCCGGAAAAGCTCTTGATTTGTCCAGGAGATCATCTTACGAAAGAGAAGAATCCTATGCTCTGAGTATTCTTGGAGAAATAAAGATAAAAGAGGGAGATACTGATTCAGCAATGAAACTGTTAACAAAGGCCGGTATACTTGCAGAAAATGTTCATTCGTATCCTCTTCTCCAGGAAATTTATCTGAAAACAGCAAGGATCATGATCTCCGAGAAGAATTATGATAAATCCAGGAAAATTCTAAGTAAAGTATGTGATATCCTTAAGAAAACAGAAATGAAGACTGATTCCGCTGTTTACCACTGCACCCTCGGGGAATTTCTTGCTGCAAAAGGCAGTATGGAAGAAGCTTTCCAGAACTTTGAAACTGGGGCTTCGGAACTAAGGACTCTGGAAGCAAGACCTGCTCTTGCAAGAGCATACAAATCCTTTGGTCGTTTGCTAAAAAAATTAAATTATGGAAATTCCAGGAGATCACATGAGTACTTGAAAAAAGCGGCTGACCTGTACCGGGAAATGGAATTACCGGAAGAAGCTTTTAAGTGTACTGATGAATAAAAAAAACCGGAGCCTGCCTGACAAGCCCCGGTGCGGTTTCGATTATTTTTAGAATGTTGCTTTAATAGCGGCCCATGTGTCTGAGGAAAGTGCCATAATGTAATCGGGGGTACGGATCTCTGCACCATCAGGGGCGGTAATTGTCATATCATCAACCCAGACTGTGTCCCCGGCCTCTGAGTAGGTTCTTACCTGAATAACAAGACCAGTGTGGCCACCCTCAACTGTCCATGTGTACTCTGCAAGGTCCCATCCGGTGCCTGGACCGTAATCGGACAGTCCGCTGGCACTTCCGCCGTAATTATAGATGTCAGTGGGGTCGTCGTTCCAGCCCCCCCATATTCTGCAGGAAGGAGCAGCTGTAGGTGTTGTGTCATATCTCCAGAAAGAAGCTGTTACAACATCACCATCAGAAAGACCCACAACCCAGCCTACATAAGCCTGAGGCGTACCGGATTCTGCGTCATCAACAAGCTTCAGAGACTGCGAACCACCATGAACCGGGTCTGTGTCAATTGAACAGATGACATCTCCATAGTTGCCGAGGATTGTCGCTGACCCTTCCCAGCCGTAGGTCTCTGTAATATCAGCAAAGGCAAAAGACGTTGCTATAAGAAGCACTGCCATAACAAGTAAACTCTTCATTCGTTTCCCTCTTTCCGTTTTTTAACTTCCGAACCCTCATCAGCATAACTCATATAATACTTTCAAAGCAGTTTTGGCACAAGAACGGTATCCCCTGTAATGGAGAGATCCATGCTGCAACTCCCGGAATATGTTGCGTCAATGATTGCATTCAAAATCTATAAAGAAATTGAAACATCCCAATTGTATTACTATTGACTCCCGTTGAAGTTGCGATTATTAATAGCCTTATCTCGGCGAAAGGAGATTTCATGAAACTTGTTGTTACTTTGTTTCTGTTGTTTGTTCTGGCTGGTATTAGTCTGGCAGACTG
>JAGLDB010000169.1 GCA_023145935.1 Candidatus Sabulitectum sp.
AACCTGATCTATCCCGGACAGATCCTTTCTATCCCTCGCGGCGGAGTTCGCGGCGGACGCCAGTAACAGGCAGTTTACGGATCAAATAGAATCTCCCTGCCCATTCGGGCAGGGAGATTCTTTATATTAGCATACTTATGAAAAAGCCAGACAGAAGAAAAATCCCACTTTCCACTGATGATGCACGAAAGTTTCTTGGGCCTGGAGACGGGAATCTGAGGGAGATCTGCCGCATTCTTGGAGTGGCAGCGGTATATCGTGATGCCAACTTGATTTATACAGGGGGGAAAGCCGCTCTGGACAGGGCTCAGGCGGTTACTGAACGACTTATTGTCGAGATTCAGACAAGTGGGCGAATATCAAAGACCGCTCTGCACAAAGCTCTTGATTTTCCTGAATTCAAGGCTGCGGGGCTTGTTTACAATGTACCGGGTAGAGCCGGTCGAATAATTCCAAGAACGCCGGGCCAGGAAAGCTATATGCGTTCTGTTATGCACAACGAGCTTGTGTTTTCCATTGGACCTGCCGGTACAGGCAAAACATTTCTTGCTGTGGCTGCAGCGGTCAGTGCTCTTCAAGACAACAGAGTTGAGAGGATCATACTTACCAGGCCAGCAGTGGAAGCCGGAGAAAAACTCGGTTTTCTTCCCGGTGATCTTCAGCAGAAAATTGATCCCTATCTGCGCCCCATATACGATGCCCTGAATGACACTTTGACTGCGTCACGGGTACAGAAGTACATGGAAAGCGGCGCTATTGAAGTAGCCCCCCTTGCTTATATGAGGGGGCGAACACTGAACAATGCCTTTATCATACTTGATGAAGCGCAGAACACCACTCTGACTCAACTCAAGATGTTTCTGACAAGAATGGGGTACGGGTCCAGGATGGTGGTAACCGGAGATGTTACACAGATTGATCTGAAACCTCCTTCCGGATCAGGACTGGTGCGAATAGCCAAAATACTCAAACAGATCCCGGGAATAGGATTTGCCTATCTTGATCATTGTGATGTGTTGAGGCACCCTCTGGTGCAGCAGATCATTGAGGCATTCGGGCGGAAGGATGAAGAGTGAAAATACGGAACAGGAGTATCTCTCTTAATTTGATGGTTGCAGTTTTATTCATGGCTATTCTGATTATTGGTTTCTACTTTGGTTTTGATTCAAGAGGGGCTCTTTCCGACAGAAATCTGGTTATCGGTGAACCTGTTGTTGAGGGAATTATTGCAGTTCACGATTTTAGTGTACCATACAGTTCTTCCGAGTTTGAAGAGATCGCCAGTGAAGTTGAAGCTTCTATTCCAGTTTATCTTGTGCGTAACCAGCAGACAGGAGTTAATTCTTCAGAGGAGATTCAGAGCCTGATTTTTGTTGCCACTGGAAACAACGAGCTTGCAAGATATTTTGGTCAGAGGGTAAGCAGCCTCTACGAAACCGGGATAATTGATATTGAAACACTTCGCACGACTTATGATGGCAGCCATGCTGTTACAGAAAACGGTTCTGCAGAGAATATCTCTGAGCTTTTCACACTCACAGAAGCCAGGGATGGCATAAGACTGGATCTTGAAAGGCGGGGAGTTCTTCGTGAGAAGATCCCGATGATCCTTGAACTCATCATTCCTGATCTGGAAATAGATCATCATGGCAGAGAATTGGCAGTTCTGGAGCATCTCGCTGATCTTTCCTCAATAAAAAGGGAATTTCGAACCGGAGAGGAAATTCTTCCATCCGGTGGTTTTTTTACAGAAGAGATAAGTCGGTATTGGGATGCCATGGTTCTTTCTCATGTAGGAGGTCAAGGTGTTGTAGAACACAATATTGCAAAGACAGGGCTTGCTGCTGTTCTTCTTCTTCTCGGCATCCTTTTTCTGTGGAAAGAACAAAGAGCATTTTCTTTCTCTGTTTCGGACCTTGCGCTTATTTTCGTCATATGGGGGCTGACCATGGGGTTGACTATCCTGCTTTTCCGCTCTGGCGTGCGGGAGTTGTCAATGTTTTCTTTTACCATGCTTGGAGCCAGCCTTACCTCGGTATTCTTTGATAATCGCTTAAGAAAAAGAACTATCAACTATTCATGGTTTCTTGCAGCTGTCTTCTCCTCGATCTTTGCTATTGCGTCTCCATATCCCATGTCTACTTTCCTGATGGGCTTTATTCCAGCCTGTCTGGTTGCCAGAGCAATAAAAGACCTTAGTGACAGGGGAACCTCAATTGCTCTTGTACTGGGGATTCTTTCCTCGGTGATAATTTTCTGGCTTCTGGCAACTGCCGGAAGCTCAAGCAGTATTAAATTCGGATCCATGGTGTGGATAACTCTTATCGGGCTTCCCATTGTTATTACAGGTACAGTAAAGGTTATCAGCCACCCATTTGAACTTATCTTTCATGTGGCTACCGCAAGAACGTATGAAAGACTCGGCAATGACAATCATCCCCTTCGCGAGTTGCTGCGCAGGGAAGCCAGAGGCACATACGTCCACTCGATCCTTGTTGGTGATCTGGCATCTTCAGCTGCTGCTGAACTAGGTGCTGATGAAGAGCTTGCAAAACTTGGTGGGGTTTTTCATGATATAGGAAAGATGGTTAAACCGGAGATGTTCATCGAGAATATTTCAAATCCTGATGAGAACAATCCGCACATCTCACTACCCCCTGCTGAAAGTGCAAAAATTATCATTGCCCATGTATGCAACGGGATGGATCTTGCAGTTAAGAACAAACTGCCTTCCGACATCAGAAGCATCATTGAACAGCATCATGGAGATACAAGTGTAAGGTTTTTTCTTGAGAAGGCAAAAAGAGAGCTGCCACCTGGTGGAGATCTGGATGAGACCGTCTTTCATTACAATGGGCCCAAGCCCCAGTCGGTTGAAGCGGCGCTTGTTATGCTGGCAGACTCTGCATCTTCTGCGGTAAAGGGTCTGGGAAATACAGCCTCGTATGAAGAGAAAGCAGCAGTTGTTTCCAAAATAATCCAGGAGAAGGCCGATGAAGGTCAGTTTGATCAATGTAAACTCACGGGATCAATGCGAACAAGAGCAGCACATGTATTTATGGAAGTACTGAGTCAGAACGATTACGAAAGGATAAAAGACTTTCCACATGGGCAGTAATCAAGACAATTCAGAGAGCTCCTTCATTGATACCGGCAGTGATAAACCCACTGCGTATCAGGCAACTCCGTCAGTCAGCATTATTCTTGATAACCCCCCGCGGGAGCTTTTTCTGCTGAACCTTGTTGTGCAGAAAACGATAAAAGGTCCTGTAGAGTTTGTGATCTGCGACCCTGGTGTTATGAGATTTCTCAACTACAACTGGCGAAAGATCAACAAGTCCACAGATGTTCTTACTTTTGATCTTTCATCCCCAGACGGGGATTTTCCTGAAGGGGTGGTTTATATTGATGGCAGAATGGCCCCACCTCTAGAGGAAGTGCTTGAAAGGCTTTATCACGGGTGGTTGCATCTTAAAGGTTTTACCCATGACACAGAGGAGGATACTCGAGAAATGAACCGACTTACTGTTGCACTGGTAAAAGAGGGAATGAAGGCGGTGAAAGGGATATGAATCTTGCAGGAGAATTGCTGCTTCTTGCTGGAGGTATTCTTATCTCTGCTGCTGCGAACGGATCCAGAACTGCCATACCTGAACTGGTTAACCACAAAGGCAGAGATCCTTCAGACCGGCGGAGGGAGGCTGCTGCAAGGCTGAGGACCATCTGGCTGGCAAGGGTTGCAGGTCTTGTTCTTATCGGTGTGAGCTCAACTCTGCTTTCTTCTCAAATGAGCTATCCCCGCTGGGTTTCTGCATCGGTAATTGTGTTTCTCTCCTTTCTATTCTCGGAAGTTGTGCCTCCTGTTCTTGTTCAGAACCTTTCAGAGGGATGGGTCAACAGGGTATTTACTGTACCAATGGCTGTTCTTAACTTCTTTTTCCGACTACCGGCAAGAATTCTTCTTGGAAAAGAAGACAGCAATTCGGATGACTGGGCATACACGCCTCCAGACACTCTCTGGCTGGAACAGCGGAGGGAAAAGGGTGATCAGGAAGAGCTGGAAAAAGAGCAGGAACTGGTTGATTCCATCCTGGAGTTTTCTGATAAGATCGTACGCGAGGTAATGGTTCCAAGAATAGACATGGACAGTATTGAGCTTTGTGATGACATTGGAAGCATTGTTGCCCAGGTGAAAAAGGCAGGTCATTCCAGAATACCGGTATACAGGAAGATAATCGACGACATTGCAGGTGTGCTTTATGCGAAGGATCTTCTTGGGGTTCCACTGGACGCGGCAGAAGGAGAATTCCGGGTGGAGGATATCATCAGGGAAGCCTATTTTGTGCCTGAATTCAAGAGGATAGATGAGCTATTTACCGAGTTTCAGACCAAGCGGATTCACATGGCAGTGGTGATTGATGAGTACGGAGGGATTGCGGGTATTGTTACAATGGAAGACATTGTTGAGGAAGTCTTCGGTGAGATCAGGGATGAGTTCGACTCTGAACCACCAATGGTAAGATCGGTTGGGGAGGATTCATACAGAGTTGATGCAAGAATGCCTATTGACGATTTGAATGACCTTCTCGGTACGGATTTTGAAGAGGAAGAGAACTACGAATCTGTTGGCGGTCTGGTTTTTCACCAGCTTGGACATATTCCCGAGGCAGGAGAATCCCATGAAATGGACAACTGGACATTCACCGTGGAGAAGGTCAGCGGGCAGAGAATTGTCTTTGTAAAGGTCAGCCCCGGAACCG
>JAGLDB010000017.1 GCA_023145935.1 Candidatus Sabulitectum sp.
GCGTTATCAGCAGTGTCTTTTGCAGAAAGACTCCAACCGGTTCTTAAGGCCAGCATTTCAATAGGTTTGTATTCCAAACCTGCTGCAATATCAAAATCTCCTTCAAACGGCATTGTGGCATCGGCTGCTATAAGAAGGTTTCCACCCATTAACAACTGAGATAATCCTGCTGCTATCTCTGTTGGCATTGGATCGTTTTCACTGTAAAAGGCCTTTGTCTGAATTCCGGCGTTTCTTAGAACGAGAGCTCCTGCAAAACCAGGAATAGCGGAAGGACAATACATTCCACCCAGATCAACGCCGAACCCGTTGGCATTGTAGCTGTCAATCTGAGAGTATATAAACCTGCCAGTTACTCCAAGAGAAATGGTTTCTGTTAAGCCTTTAGCCCATGTACCTGCAAGAGCCATGCTATTGGAAGAGAACTGTTCTCCTGTACCCATGGGGTTTTCCATTGTAGTCCGGTCAAATTCTCCACCGTAGAAATAGTTAAGAGAAACTCCAATTACATCTCTCTCTCTGGGGTTAACCCAACCGACAAAACCAGCCTGCATATCCATCATGTAACTGGTATAAGTGGTGGTCAGCTTACTGTCTGATATCATTACCGAAGCAGCTGGGTTCCAATACAGAGAAATCGGATCTCCGGGGACAGCTGTAAATGCCCCTCCCATTGCTACTGCCCGGGCTCCTGCGGGAACCTGAAGAAAAGCAAAGCCTGTTGTTCCGCCGGCACTAGCCGAAAGAATCAAAAATAATGCCAGAGTACAAGTCAGTTTCATATTACTCTCCTGTTATTGCTAAGTCCGGCTCATCCGGAACTGAATTCTCTATTTTCACCGTGACAGGTCTCATTGCAAAAAATACATAAACACTGTCTGCAGTCACTCCGTAGAGCATGTCCACTGCAGTCACCGTCACTCCGTACGCCACCGATCCAGACCCTGTAACAAACCTCAGAACCGGCAAGTCATCAGGTTCCGTATCTATAATATTCAGACCGCCCCCGTGGAGTTCCATCTGAAGATCAAAAACCGCATCACCACCAACACCACAAAGAACACCCTCAAGGTTAATCCCCGGATAAATCAAAAAAGTGTACGGCTCATTCACGTGCAAATATAAACCCCTGCTCCACTGAAAAGAGTAACCGACAAACCCGTAATCATCCATTAAGGATTCAACCTCTTCCGAAAGACTACACAAGCAGGCTACCAGCAGAAAAACACTCAAGATCAATCCTTAAGCCCGGAACGGGAGTAACTTGCAACAAGATGCTTCTGAGCCAGCAGAAAAAGGAAAAGCAGAGGCAGAATACTGAAAGTGGATGCTGCCATCAGCAATTGATAATTACTGGACTGCTCCTGATTAAAGTAACTCAGTCCCACCTGAAGAACTCTTAATTTTTCTGAATGAGTCACCACCAGCGGCCACATGAAGCTGTTCCATGACCCGATAACATTGAAAAGCATAATGGTGGCAATTACAGACTTGGAAAGGGGCAGAGCAACCCTCCACAAGTAGCCGAATCTGCTGCAACCATCCAGCCTTGCTGCTTCATAAAGTGATTTTGGCAGGGTCATAAAGTGCTGCCTGAGAAGAAAAATACTGAAAACATTCGTCAGCCATGGAACAATCAAAGCCAGATAGGTATCCACCCAGCCCAGTTTGGCAAGAATGACATAGCTCGGAGCAAGATAAACAGGCTGAGGAACCATCATTGTGGAAAGGAATAGAAGAAACAACTTGTCCCGGCCGGGATACTCCATAGTGCCGAATGAATAAGCAGCCAGAGAACTGGTTATCAACACGCCGATAAGGGTCAGACTGGTTACAATGAGTGTATTAAGGAAGTATGTGCCGAAGGGCACTCTGTTCCATGCTTCCACATAGTTTTGAAGGCCACCCTGTTCAAGACTGGTGGAAATCATCCAGAGAAATGGCATAAGCATGATGATGCCGCCTGCAAGTAAAAGTATCTGTTTGACAATCTGTCCTGATCTCATGAGTAGTGCACCCGTCTTTCCCCAACCCGCCGTTGAATAATGGTAAGAAACAGAAGCACAATAAACAGGAAAACGCTGATGGCACTGGCATAACCAATGTCGAAGCGGTCAAAGGCTTTCTGGAAAAGGTAAAACACTATGACATTCGTGGTTCCAAGGGGACCTCCGCCGGGAGGAGGGGTCATCACATAAACCAGTGCAAAAGTTTGAAAAGAAGCAATAGTGCTCATAATAAGAACATAGAAGGTCGTAGGGGAAAGCAGAGGCCATGTAACATGACGGAATGTTCCCCATTTTCCAGCACCATCCAGCTTGGCTGCTTCATAGTAAGTATTTGAAATGTTCTCGAGCCCTGCAAGAAACAAAACCGTGTTATACCCAATACTCTTCCACACGCTGACTATCATTAAAGAGACCAGAGCAAGGCTGGGACCGGCAAAGATTCCTTCCGGTTTCAATCCCAGAGGAGAAAGCATCATCTCGAATATCCCCCTTGGCTCACGGAGCCACATAAGAGGGTCTCCACCCAGAGCTATGATAACCCCGTTGATCGGGCCAGCTTCCGGTTTAAAGAGCCATGTCCACACAACAGATACTGCAACAGCCGAGGTAACCACAGGAAGAAAATAGATGGTTCTGTAAAAAGCCTTGCCTCTGAGATCTCCTCGCAAAAGCATTGCAAGAAGAAGCGGAATTGCAATTCCCGCAGGAACAACACCAAGAACAAAAAACACTGTATTACTCACACTATTCCAGAATCTCGCATCGGTAAACATTCTTTCATAATTGGAAAAACCCACAAAACCGTGAAAGCCTCCAATGTCGTAATCGGCGAATGAAGCTGTAAAACTAGCAAGAATCGGAATTGTTCTAAAACATATCACAATGATAAGTGCTGGCAAGATATACAAATAGGGAGTTATTCGTGAACCTGTTCTCATTTTTGCTCTCAGTGAAAGAAGGAACTGTTAAAGTTGATAGACTCTCCATCAGTGTATAGGAAAATATTGCCTTGGCGATCAGTTCGCAAGATTCCCGCACCTACGGTTTCCCAAGCCTCCAGAACATCCCTGTGAGGATGGCCAAATGGATTGTTTCTGCCACAGCAGAATATGGCGAATTGAGGCATTGTTTTTCTGAACCAGGGAGGAAACAGGGAACTTCTGCTGCCATGATGAGGAACTTTCATAACCGTTACAGGTGTCTGAAACGGGGTCATTCGCATGATGGTTTCATTCTCGATGTCACCTGTAAGAAGAAGAGTGAAGTTGCCGCAGGTGACCAGAAAAACCGCTGAAGCCTCATTCGGGCTGCCGGCCCCTCTTTCAAGCCAGACCACTTCAACTGACACTTCTTCGGAAAGATCCCACTTTTCTCCATTTGCAAGAACAGAATAGTCGCAACCGGAATCAAGAGCGTATTGAAGCAGTTCTTCATACACTGTAGAAGCGTGGTCTATTCCCGGGTCGATCAGTGTGTTGCAGTGAAAAACTTCCAGGGCGTCTCTGCATCCACCGATGTGATCCGCATGTGGGTGGGTGAAGGCAACAACTGTCAGGCTATCAATTCCGCTTTCTCTCAAACGCTGAACCACAGGAGCTCTCATTGCGCCTCTGCCAGGAGGACCTCCATCAATAAGCCAGGTGTTCTCTTCGGTTTGAAGTACAATGGCATCACCATTACCTATATCCAGGAAAATTACAGTGAGCAGTGTATCGGAAAGTAAACCCTCATTTAAAAAATGTGATGTATCCGGTGAAACAATCACACTTGTCACTGATATATACGGGAGCAGCCTTTCAACCGTAACAGGACCAATCCCTGACACGAAAACAAGCTCATCAACAGAAGCGAAGTACGATATGGTTTCTCTATACTCCACTATAGCAGAAGCTGTTGAAATGCCAATACCACTTAACCTGCAAAGCTCTTCTTCCGAAGCCAAATTCAGATCAAGCGCCAGAGGGTCCAAAAGCGTTGATATCACAACAGTGAACAATAATAGCATGATAGGACTTGACACCCGCCTCCGCGTTAGAGAATGTATAGGTTCAATATAATTGAAACAAGGGAGAATCTCATTTTGAATAAAATATTTATAGTTGTTTTGCTTCTTCTGACCACTGCTGTATCCGCTGGACATCTGCGACTGGAAGATAGTGGTTATGACACAATTGCCTACATCCGGGAAGATGGAAGAATTGAAGACGCATCCTTCCTGCCGCTGGGTAGAATTATTCTCGAAGAAGATACTGGCAGATTCAGGATCGAGGATGCCAGTTTTAACACCTTGGGCTATGTGGATGAAGATGAGTTTCTTGACAGCTTTGAAGACAGAATCTTTGAGCTGACATCAGACGGAAGACTTAAAAACCATCGTTTTCGAGATGTGGCCATTATCAGAAATGACGGCACTGTTGAGGCTCTTAATTTCAGCGTAATTCTTTACACCGATGGTTCTAACGATGATCTGGCTCAGCGAATTGCGGTATATATGATCTATTTTAGCAATCTGCTAGAGTAGCCTCAATTACCAACCTGCCCGTAACTACTTACAGCAACTTGCTAGAGTAGCCTCTGTCGTCAACCAGCCCTTAACTACTTACAGCAATCTGCTGGAGTCTTCTTGACAGTCAGTGCTGTGGCCCATATAGTAAACACATGTTCCCCGAAAGGAGTGTTTACATGTATGAAGACCTGACGGCAAGGCAGAAAGAGTTTCTGGATTTCATTCAATCCTTCATAAAAGACAATGGTTATCCCCCTTCCATCAGGGAGATTCAGCACGCCTTCAACCTGAAGAGCACAAAAGGCGTCAAGGGTCACATTGACAGGCTCGTAGATAAGGGTTACCTGAACAGAAAGGACGGGTCTGCCCGTGCGATATCTCTGCCACCGCACAGAGCCAGCTTCGGCAGACGCACTGCAGACAACCAGGCACCGGTTATTGGTCGGGTTGCAGCTGGACTTCCGATACTTGCTGAGGAAAACGAGGAAGGCCGCATGCCGGTTCCAGAAAGATTTCACGGTATCGAAGGAATTTTCTGGCTTGAAGTTCATGGCGACAGCATGATCGATGAGGGCATTCTAGATGGAGATTTCGTTCTTGTAAGACCTGTCCCCTTCGTTGAGGAAGGCACAGTGACAGTTGTTCTCGTTGACGATGAAGCAACAGTGAAAAAATTCTACCACCGAGGAGACACGATTAGACTGGTTCCCGCCAATGATCATTACAAGGTCATGGAATTTCACGGATCTGCGTGTGCCAGTATTCGTGTAGCCGGCAAAGTAGTAGCGGTTTTCAGGTTTACCTGATAACCATCTTTTTGATCAGGGGAACAATTTCCTTCACATGGTTAACAGAGATTGCCCCCTGATGTTCCTCTGCAGGGCCATACCCGTACGAACATGCGATAACTGGAAAGGAATTTTCCAGCCCTGCCTGAATGTCATGGTATCGATCTCCAGTCATCACGGTGAAATCATAGTTCCTGCTCATCTCAAAAAGTCGAGTTGTTTTTGAAGCCTCTTCAGTTCTTCCTGTTAGATTTGTGAAGAAATCTCTTATTCCCAAGGTTTCAGTCACAAGAACAATGTAATCAGTATGCGCATTTGACAGAACCGCAAGGTCGAAACCCATAGACTGCAGATCGGCAAGCATCTTTCTTACTCCCGGGTACAATTTCCCTTTTAGCGGCAGTGTGATCGCCTGATGAAACTTGACCCTTTCAGTAAATACTTTACATACTGCCGGCTCATCTGATCCCGCAAGAACTTTGCAGAATACCTCAAGAGGTTCTCCGTAAAGGGAATTTATCAAACTGTAGGGCGGTTCCTCATTTCCAGTGACATCTTTAGCAGCTCTGGCAATTGCCGGAGCCAGAGCATGTTCAGTGTGATGCAGTGTGCCATCCAGATCAAAAACTGCCAGCTTTGTCATTCTTCCTCCATAAATGTTGAAGGAGGAATATATTACCCTCTATGAAAAAGACTTCACTTTTTGCCACGGATCTGGACGGCACCCTGCTCCGGAATGACGGCACATTCAGTGCCAGGGACATATCTGCTCTTGAATCTCTGAGAGAAAAGGGTTGTGCTGTTGTGCTCGCAACAGGGCGAAGCCCAGTGTCTCTGCAGAAGTGCCTTGGCAAAATAGAACTTCCTGTGGACTGGTTTGTTTTATCCTCCGGCGCTGGAGTACTGGATTCCGAGGGCAATGTAACCATGTCCAGGGTTCTATCCTCCGGGGACACTGCGGTTATACATAACGCTTTCGCCCAACTGGGAATTACCGATACCTCCATTCAAGGGACCTTTCCTGATGCGCACATTCTTCACTGGATGGATGGAAAACACTGTCTCGATTTCAAAACAAGGCTTGCCTACTATCGTGCCTTTTCAAAAAAAATTACCGATCCTGAGATTCCTTCAACGGAAGTCATGGGGTTTGTCCAGCCGGAACAGGCGGACTCCGCACTTTCTGCTCTACATGAAATCATTGGCGAAAAGTTTTCTATTGTAAGAGCCACCAGTCCTATAGACCACAAAACCGTCTGGATAGAAGTTTTTGCTCCAGGGGTCAACAAGGCTTCCGCCTGCGAGATGATCAGAAAAGAACTTGAAATACCACTTGAATTTACTGCTGCAATTGGCAATGACTGGAATGACATCCAGATGCTTCGCTGGGCAAAACAGTCCTATATTTCCAGTAATGCCCCGGAACCCTTGTTGTGTGAGTTTGAGAATGTTCCTTCCAATCAGAACAATGCGGTAGCCACCGCAATAGAAAGGTGGGTTCTATGAAGGTATTTACCATTGCAGATCTTCACCTGGGTTTTGCTGTAGAAAAACCCATGGATATCTTTGGAAACTTGTGGAAGGATCATTGGAAAAAGATAGAGAATAATTGGAAAAATACCGTTGGTGAGCTTGATATAATTCTTATTCCGGGGGATATATCCTGGGGAATTAACTTTGAACAGGCCAAGCCTGATCTTGATTTTCTTGATTCTCTACCCGGAAAAAAGTACATCAGCAGAGGCAATCATGATTACTGGTGGGGTTCTCTCAGCAAAGTTTCAGCTTTTGTGGGGTCTTCCATCACCGTGCTGCAACGAAATGCAGTAGATTGCGGAGAGTTCATTCTTGCTGCAAGCAAAGGGTGGAATACTCCTGTCTGGGACGGTTTCAAACCTTCGGAAGACACAAAACTTTATCAGAGAGAGCTGGGGAGAATGAAAATAGCCCTTGAAAAGGCTATCCCGTTAAGAGCCTCAGGTCAGAAGCTGGTTTACATGATGCACTTTCCACCAGTAATTGACGGTAAGCCCAGCGAGTTCGCTGAGTATCTTGCAGATGCCGGAGTCAGCCTCTGTATTTATGGTCACCTTCACGGCAGCTGGTCTGATAAGGTAAACATGGTATACAAAGGTGTACAATACCGAATTTCCTCTGCTGATTACCTGCAATTCAAACCAATGGAAATAACCTCGGAGGTAACAAACTAATGCTGCTTTCAGTAAATGGCCTTGGTTTGGAGTTTGGCTCAGACGAAGTTTTTTCTAACATGTCCTTTAACATAAATGCCGGTGACAGAGTAGCTCTTGTTGGAATCAACGGTGCAGGAAAAACGTCTCTTATGCGAATTCTTTCAGGAGATCTTGAGCATTCCTCAGGCAGAGTAAAGAAATCAGGCAATCTCAGAATTGGCTACCTGCCCCAGCAGATCAGTGAGTTTCCAGGAGGCATGTTGCTTGAAGCGGTATGTGCAGGTTCAGGTGATGGAGCGGATGCTCTTTCCAGGGAAGAAGAACTCCACTCTATTCTCGAGAGAGAAGGCACAGGCAATCCTTCTGTACTTGCCGAACTGGTGCAGGTACAGGACAGAATTCATGCTGCAGAAGCATACAATCTACAGTCCAGAGCACAGGCGGTACTTTTTGGTCTTGGATTTTCAAGAGAAGACCTTGAAAAAGACCTGAACGCCTTTTCCGGCGGCTGGAAAATGAGGGCAATGCTGGGAGCTATTCTTCTTAACAACCCCGATCTTATTCTGCTGGATGAACCAACCAACCATCTTGATCTGGATGCAAGACTGTGGCTGGAAGAATTTCTAAGACGGTTCAAGGGCGCTGCCTGGATTATTTCTCATGACCCTACTTTTCTTGACAGAGTAACCAACAAAGTGGTTGAGATCGAATTTGGTGAAATGAAAGTCTGGGGGGGCAATTACTCTTTCTATGTAAAGGAAAAGCTTGTAAATGCTGCTCTGCTGCATAAACAAGCAAGAAAAGTCGATGATGAAAGGGAGAAACTAGAGCGTTTTGTAAGAAAGTTCAAAGCAACTGAAAGCAAGCGTTTTCAGGTTAGAAGCAGGGAAAAGATGCTTGAGAAACTTGATGCTGTTGCCATCTACAAAAGCCCCAAGCGCATGATCATCAAACCTCCGGATGTTCCAAGAAGTGGAACCAAAGTTCTGCAGATGAAGAGTGTATCAAAGACATACGACAAAAATACTGTCTTCTCCGGGGTCAATCTTGAGATACAAAGGGGAGATCGTATTGGAATCGTAGGCAAAAATGGCGAAGGAAAATCAACTCTCTCGCGACTTTTTGCCAACATAGAAGATCCCACCGAAGGGATCCTTACAAAAGGAACAGCTGTTAAGATCGGTTACTACTCCCAGGAAATTGACCTGCAGCTAAATGAGAAACACACCGTTCTTCAGCATATCCATAATATCGCTCCATCCAGAAGCGAAGGCGAGATACGCGGTTACCTCGGGAGATACCTGTTTACGGGAGATGATGTAATGAAACCAATCTCTGTTCTGTCCGGTGGCGAGATCAGTCGACTTGCCCTTGCAGGTATTCTAATAAAGCCTACCAATTTTCTTATTCTGGATGAGCCAACCAACCACCTGGACATATTCAGTCGGGACGTTCTGCAGGAGGCGTTGAAAAACTACAGCGGAACTCTGGTACTTATCAGCCACGATGAGAAACTTCTCTCGGCTCTTTCGGAAAAACTCTTTGTTGTTAAGAATAAAAGAGTAAAAGCTTTCATCGGCAATTTTACTGAATATGTAGAGAAACTAAGAACTCTCGCCGATGAGCAATTCAAGAAGCCAGAGGAAAAAAGCAATCCCGAATCAAGCAGGGAAGCCGAAAAGGAGAGAAAGAGAAAAGAAGCAGCAGACAGGAATCTTGCTTACAAGGAAAGACGTAAAAAAGAAAAGCGAATTGAGCGGATCGAGAAAAAAATAGCTCCTTTTGAAACAAGGCGCATAGAGATCGAAGCACTCTTTGCAGAGCAGGAAGTGATAAACAACTCAAAACTGCTGGTGGAGCTTCAAAAGGAACACTCATACCTTTCGGATGAGATTGCATTGCTGGAGGAACAGTGGATGGAAATTGCTTCAGAAGAATGAAGCAGGCGCCCTGCACGTTAACAGAGCGCCACTAAAAGAATCCAGTTAACCTTAGATTTTCTTAAAAAGCCGATTTGATACTAGCCCATGTGGCCCTGTTCAATGCAGACGGAGCCCAGTCTATACTCAGCTTGTACAAATCTCCACCTTCCGGATGTATCCATATGTACTCACCATCAAAATCAATACTTCCGTCAGGACCGTATTGGGCCTCATCAAACTGGCAGGACCAGATCGGATCCAGATCAACACTTCCATCAGGGTTAATACTGTAGATAAGGATATTATCCGGCGTCTGCTGTGCCTTGCATGCGAACAGGTAGTCTCCGTATAGCGCTATACCAACAACAGGATAAACATTTGCCTCTGTCCATGAAACAGATGACTCTACTCCTGTGTAGTCTGCCCAGGCTATTATTCCCCCCAGCGGCGTTGTTACATATATCATGTCATTACCAGCTGCTACTCCATAAATCTTCTCCCAGCCGGAAGGACCTTCAATAAAGCCATTTAGATAAGGACTCGCACCTGTTGTTGATTCATCGTAAATTTCTATGTGGTTGTTGTCAAAATGTCCCAGCAAATACTGATTCTCAATTGCTTCATACTCACAAAAAGTCACATCACTTGGACCAAGATAACAACCCCATGAATTGCCGGTGGCATTTCCTGTTGTCATGTCAAACTCGGTAAACTCTCCAGTCCAGTAATCTGATATCCACAACCTGTCAGCAACATTATCCTGAATCATTATACCATAAGAATCGGACATACCCGGATAGTAATGCTCTTCAATGGTGTAAGTTCCACCAAAAGCAATCATCGCAAGTACCAGCAAGACAAGTACACTCATATCAATCCTTTCTATATAGATATTTACATATACAAAATACTACAAGTCTATACGAAATGAAACCCCCTCAACTGGGGTTTTCAATACCACGTACTGTTCCCTTGTAATGTTGTTTTCTGTAAAGTGGAACCAAAAAGAAAAATGGATTGCTTTCAGTTCAAGAATCCCATGACCTCTGCAAGAAGGGTGATAGTATCGTGCTGATCCATCTCCGGGATCCCAGCTTTGATCGCCGCGTTGTTAAGCAGTTGATACTCCGGTGATGTAAAGATTATTGGAGTTAGCTCGTCTCTGATAATGAACAGAGCCGTTTCTTCATCCCAGTCAACTCCTGATATGTAAAGAAGAACTGAACCGTCTTCGGAAAACGCACCCTGGCATACTGAGCCAGCAGGCAGTGCCATACGGCTGACAATTCGTTCCAGAAGTGCTGCTGCATAAGCTGCTCTTGCTCCACTTCCGGCATTACCGGGCATTTTAACTGTAAGAATTCCCGGAAGAGCTTCGCCTGTCAGAGCAATAGCTATCCCCGGAACACGGTCAATCTCTACAGAAGCTACCGCCGCAGGAGATGGAGAGGGAATCATGGTCCAGGGCGACAGATCCTGCCCCCCGGTTCCTCTTATCCAGACAAGAGAGTTCCTTGCCACAAGACTATCAGCCACCTGACTCAACACCAGAGAGTCTGCAATGCTCAAAAGAGGCGCCCATTTCTCTTTCCAGAAATCATCTACAGTCGAGGGTAAGTACTGAAGAGAAATGATATCATCCGGCGATCCGTGAACTGAACTGGTGACCAGAACACTCATTGCCGATGATCCGCAGGGAATCACTTCAGTTCCTACGCCGCGCCAGGCTGTGATATTAAAATCGCCCGTTCGTGACCCACCCCACAGGAAAATCGTGTTCCCTATTGGCAAAGAAACTATCATGGTGTCTGCTCCTGCTTCCAGCCATCTGCTGGTTCTCACCGGAACAACCGGAGGGTCTTCCTGAAAAGCACCAAGTATCCATGAATTGGCAAGAGCATTGGTGTTCCAGGCCAGTTGAAGGGTTCTTGCCCACAGAGAGCTGTCAGCCATTATGGTGTCAGCCTCCAGTGTTTCGGCAATTCCCCTTATAAGCTGTGCTGACCCTTCCGGACCACTCAACATGTAGCCGGACCAGCCGGATCTGGTTACCTGGTAACCCTGGATACCGTAAGTCCACATTTCTTCCAGTTGGTTATCCGAAAGAGCTTCCCAGGGATGGGCTGGGATTCCCGGCAGCATAACGATAGCGCCGTCGCCCGAGGAAAGTCCTAGGGTAAGAAGCGAAACAATGAGAAGTGGTGTCATTTTACCTTCCAAAGTTCTAGAACTATGTCTTCCCCGTAACCTTAAGACGAGAAGAGAACAAAGCCGAAGTGAGTAGAGAGATTCACAGCCAGTCAGCGTGGAAACCTACTGCAATCTCATCTGAAAAATTCTTTCAAACTGTTTGCCATACTATAAAGCCATTACAAACCTGTGGCATCACCGCTTCGGGGTTGACTGTGAAGAAAAATATTCAGATAATTGACCCCCGATTGAATGCTGCGGAGAGGTGGCCGAGCTGGTTTAAGGCGTACGCCTGCTAAGCGTATGTAGGGGTAACTCTACCGAGGGTTCGAATCCCTCCTTCTCCGCCATTCAATTGCACGGGTTCTCACAGGGTGAGGACTCTTTCTTTCTTTTTTCTTCCTGACTATAATTTGCTTCAGGAGGAATAACATGAATATTCATGAACTACTACTTGCTTTTATTTTGTTTTCAATCTCTTCTCTGTCTTTCGGTGAGGAGCCTTCAAGCAGCCAGACCACATGGCACGGAGGAGTCTCTGCCACCACCTACCAGGACTACTTTGATCCGTATTTTCTTCAGGAAATCGGTACGACCTGGCAATCTTCAGGTCGTCTATCTCTGGAATATCCCGTTTCCAATCAATGCATATACAGTGATCTATCTTTGGGGAAACAGGCCACTGTTGCAGATTTTACCGGTGATGGATTTCCTGACCTTGTGATTGTTTCCTCTTCTGCTACCAGTGATGTAATTCTTCTTGAGAACCCGGGTATCAGCACCGTTCCAGAGGAAGAGTGGAACCAGACAGTGATTGCGTACTCTATTGTACAGTGCCAGTCTGTTTCAAGTGAAGATATTGATGGTGATGGCGATCCTGATGTTGTCATTGGTTGTTATGGAAGTTCAGGAATAGTATGGCTGGAAAATCAGGGTCCTAATGCCCGGTGGTCACATCATTCCGTGGGAAGCATTGCGAAAATCTGCTCCGTGGACTGTGGAGACATGGACATGGACGGTGATTCTGATATCCTGTTCTGCTCTGCGGTAAAAGACACTCTGGGTTGGATGAACAACCTGGACGGCATAGGTGAAAACTGGACATTTGAATTGATTTCCTCTTCCAACTACCCCTATCAAGCAACCATAACGGATCTGAATTCTGATGGAACACCGGATGTCTCTGTCTGTTACAGAACAGAGAATAAGGTCTCCTGGTTTAACAGAAATGCGTCAGACAACACATGGACACGATATACCATTGCCAATGTTCCACAGGCATTCGCGCTTTCAGCAGGAGATTACAACGGTGATTCATTCATAGACATCCTTGTATGCGGCCTGGAAGAAAACTCAGCTATCCTCTGCACAAGCGTTGACGGGTCAGGTTCCAGTTGGACCACTGAAAACCTCAATTTGAATCTTGTCGGCACAAAATCATGTCTTCTGCTTGATCTTGAGAATGATGGCGATCTTGATGTGGCTGTTTCTACTCAGTCACAGGATTCTGTGATCATTCTGTCAAACATGGATGGTCTGGGGCAGAACTGGTTCAAAACCTCACTGGTGGTGGAAATGCCTCTATACTTCCAACCGGTTGATGCGAATATGGACGGGTCGATTGAAATTGCATGCCTTTGCAGAGATGAAGCTAAAATACTCTCTGTTAATCCTGGGGGTTTCACTACAACCGGCACTCTTACTTCTGTTATTTCTCTAATGCTTTGTTATACAGATAGTGAATGGGGAAACCTTGTCTGGGATTCCTGGGAACCTCAGGGTACCTCCATGAGCTTTCAAGTAAGGAATTCCGATGATCTTTACAACATGGGTGAATGGTCCGACACCATAAGTATCAGTGGAACTTACCTCGGAGACCTCTTCCCTGACGTTTGCTACTACATTCAATACCGGGTATTTCTTAGTTCTGATTCTTCCGACACCTCTCCTTTTCTCTACTCAGTTGACATAGAGGGATACATCGGAGATGTGTGTGATTACTTTGAAGCAGTAACCAGTCTTCCACTGGTAACCATTAATGACAATCCTTCCCCTGAATTCTTAACTGTAACACTAAGCCCCTTTTCCCAGGGGATAAGAGAACTGATGATCTACGATATTTCAGGAAGGCTTGTTCAAAGACGATCTTACGAACCGGAGGACAGTTCTGTTTTGGATACTATTGAAGGTCTCTCCCCCGGGGTATATCACATTGTTGCAATTGCAGGTGATCGCAGGGAAACACTCAAGGCCTGCATTATCCCATAGCTGGACCAGCTTAACCGTTTATGCTCTGTATGAAAAGCTCCACCTCTTCAGGAGTGACCACAATGCAGAAATCGTTTGCATCACTGGTAACAGAGACTGCGTGGCTCCAGCTTGTGGCATAGGTCTTGAAGTTGCCCAGTTTTCTGTTTCTGAACCCCCCGGTATAGCCGAACAGGCCGCCGTTTCCCATGGTTTTAAGAAGACCCTTCCTGATCTCAGGTTCTGCCCTGGCTGTGCAGTCCGGAGGCAGAACAATTCTTGTTTTCCACAAAGGTCTGGATACAAGAAGGATGTTACCCTCCAGAGAAAAACCGGTAACGGAAAAAAGCCAGGTTACAAAGAGAATTACAGGCAGAAAGGCAGCAAAATACCTCACCTCACCAAGAATGAATGGAATCGCCCCTGCTGCAACGATCATTAGAACAGTCACCACTTTTGCCATAACATCCAGAGGCGCTACTTTGAAATTTCCTTGCATCATCAGCATGTCCTTACTCTAAAGTTGATATTCCGATCCGGGATCTGACCTGAACTGGTTGACTTTCTTCTGTTACATCAGGAATGAATTGTATCGCACCGGGCTCAAAAACAAGAAGTATGGATGATCCTCCGTAGGCAAAGTGACCCATCTCCTGCCCTTTTTCCAGATAATCCCCAACCTGGCATTCCGTAATTATTGACCCTACTCCCCAGAAGCCAACTGGAATCATAGCCACAAGTCCAAATTCTTCAGAATCTATGATGTAGCACAGGCGCTTGTGTTTTGCCAGTTCCTGGAACCAGTCAACATCAGCAAAATTGTAGTTGTAGGAGCCGGCATACTCTCCGGTATACACAAGCTCTCCTGAGACAGGACAGTGAAAACGATGGTAATCAGTAAACCACAAAAGAATGTCAACAACATCACCACCTATGAATTTCTCTGCATACGAACTGTTGTTTAGAGCCTGTCTGATGTTCAGAACATCACGCTTCACTTCAAAATTCGACTCCAGATGGGCAGCATAAATTCTGTGAATAGATCCATCGGCGGGGGAAACAAGAATTGAAGGATCTCCTGCTCCGTCAAGAGGTCTTGATTCAGGCTTTAGGGTTCTGAGAAAGAAGTCATTAAAACAAGTGAATCCACCTTCAGGAACAACATACTGATCTATATGTACAACCGTATCGGCTAGCCATGCCGGTATACAGGATGCAGAGGATGCCGTTGCCAGATAATCTCCTCTGGCATCAAGAAAGCCTATAAACCATGAACTGAAAACATTGTCGTTGAAGAGGAGTTCCCCACCTGCAGAATTTGCAAGCTCGTCAAACAGTCTGATGTATTTACCCGGGTTTTCAGGTTGTGGATCATATGTAAGCCAGTCGTTAAAAAACGTAACCATCTCATCACTGTTCGTTCCATTCCAGAACGATGAATCCGGCTGAAGAGAGAGAACCTCTGTAACCATGGAAGCAAGTTCAGGTGTGGTGATGATGAGCTCGTTCAAACCGGTAGCATCTGTTGAAAAGGCTGTTGCAGGAATAAGTAACAGCGCCACAATGAAAAAGTAGATTCTTCTCATTTGTCTCTCCTCAGTAGTGGTTACCTGAAATCGTAGTGCTTCTTAATTGGCTCAGTTATTTTCCATACACACTTCATACCCATTGGGAAAGTTACAAGATCTCCGGAAACAATTTTAGCCGGGTCTCCTCTTTCCGGGGTAATTGTTGCCTCCCCTGAAAGTATGTAGCAAATCTCTTCCATATCGTATTCCCACGGGAATTCCGATATTTCCTTCTGCCACACAGACCAACCCGTTACACCAAGTTCTACAAGTCTTTTCTTATCAGGTCTTTCCACTTTGATCACTGTGCCCTCCCTTCTCTCTTTGAAGTATTATAGCCATCATAAGTTCACAATGAAAAGGCGGTAAAAATGAAGGTAAGAACAAGACTGGCGCCATCTCCCACAGGAGACCCGCATGTAGGCACTGCATACCAGGCGCTGTTCGGCTATGTGTGGGCCAAGGTAAACAATGGCGACTTCGTTCTGCGGATAGAGGATACCGACCAGGAGAGATCTACAGATGCCTCGGAAGCGGCAATTCTGGAGAGCTTGAAGTGGGTCGGGATCACATGGGACGAGGGTCCGGATGTGGGCGGTTCTTTTGGACCGTACAGACAGAGTGATCGCCTGGATATTTATAAAAAACACATCGACATACTGATCGAGAAAGGACACGCATACCCCTGCTTCTGCACAAAGGAACGGCTTGACACCGTAAGAAAGAAACTTATTGAGGAAAAAGCACCTAACAGAGGGTATGATAGAAAATGCCGGGATCTTTCACCGGAAGAAGCAGCTGAAAGAATCGCAGCAGGCGAGTCTTATGTTGTTAGAATGAAGATCCCACTGGAAGGCGAATGTCTTTTCAACGATCTGCTCCGCGGCGAGATAAGAAAAGACTGGGAATCGATCGATGACCAGGTAATTATGAAAGCCGACGGTTTTCCTACCTACCATCTTGCAGTGGTTGTGGATGATCATCTTATGGAGATCACTCACATTATACGCGGAGAAGAGTGGATCAACTCTGTGCCCAAACATGTGCTGCTGTATCAGTTCTTCGGCTGGGAACCGCCGGTGTACTGTCATCTGCCTCTGCTGAGAAATCCTGATAAATCCAAACTGTCCAAGCGGAAGAATCCCACATCCATCAACTACTACAGAAAAGCCGGATATCTTCCTGAAGCTCTGCTGAACTATCTGGGAATGATGGGCTGGCACATGCCGGACGGATCAGAAAAGTTCTCCGTCCAAGACATGATAAAGAATTTTGATCTTACAGACATCTCTCTTGGAAGCCCTGTTTTTGACAGAACAAAGCTCAGATGGCTCAATGGCAGATATATACGAGAAGACTACTCTGTTTCTGATCTTTCAGGTAAACTGCAGGAATGGGCCCTGAACCCTGAATACATTTCCCAAGTTACAGAAGTTGTTGCTTCCAGACTGGAAACTCTAGCAGACTGGGGCTACTTCACCGCAATGTTTTTCAGCGATTCCGTACCTGTAACAGAAGAGCTTCTCACTGTTAAAGACATGGAAAACAGCCAGGTAATTGAACTTCTTCAGGTAACTCTCTGGAAACTGGAAAAAGCCAGAGAATGGAACAGCGCTTCAATAGCGGCCATTTTAAAAGAAGTTGCAGAAATGTTCGAACTCAAGCTCAAGGCCCTTACCGGACCCCTCTATGGTGCCATCTGCGGAAGCAAAATAGCCCCTCCTCTTTTCGATTCCATGGAGGTTCTTGGAAGTGACCTCTGCCGTACAAGAATTTCAGCCGCAATGGATGTTCTGGGAGGACTTTCCGGCAAAAAGCTGAAGAAGCTGGAAAAGAAGTACAAGACTTGACATAATCGTTTCGGGGATAGATATTTCGCCCTCGGCGCAGTGCTCCCATCGTCTATCGGCTAGGA